>JABURN010000167.1 GCA_014762585.1 Methylophaga sp. | reverse complement strand
GATACTGGACATCGACATCCGGGCTGAGAGAACCGTTCAGTTCTGCAAGACCGAACGCGCGGGCTTCCTGAATAGTGGGCTGCATTTCGATAATCAGATGAAGGCCAGGATAATGGCCGCAACGGCAAGTAGTCCTGTGCCAATGGCGATGTTTCGGTGCAACGCAAGCTGTGATTTCAATTCTTCGGCAGTGTTTTCCGGTTGTTGTTGCGCCTGACTGGCTTCTAACGCTTGCCAGTGCTGCTGAACCAGCTCCTGCACCCGGTGATTGTGCTGCTCATTTAAATAGTTATCGATATCTGCATGAAGCGTCTGCCTGATCTGCTGCGTCAGTTGTTCATGAATATCAGCCTGCTGTAGCGAAAGCCAGCCTGAGGCTTCGTCACGTATGGCCTGATTCAGCTTGTCAGCCAGGCCAAAGTTAGTCACAGCGGAATCGATCGCCTTCTGTGCCAGCTCTGACACACGCTGTTCGGTGGTTGCTGAGAACCGCTGGCTGAGTTCACCGAACTGCTGCTGGACTGACTCACTCATCTGCCGGTTCAGCTCTGCCAGTTTATCCAGTCCATTCTGTGGCTCAGCTTGCTGTTGCTGCTGCCGGGCCAGTTGCTGCTGCATATCGGATAGGGATACGTTGAGCTTTTGTTCCAGCTCAGGCAACAATTGCGCGCGTATGTCGGCAACAAGCGTGTCGGTCGGGATGGCATTAGGCTCTGCAGGGACCTGTTGTTGTGCTTCTGCTCTGGCTGTCGTTCCGACATCCGCCAGCAGTTTTTGAACGGCCTCTGCTGCCGGCGGTTTAGCCAGCACTGCGGTTGCACCGCTCGCCAGGGCCTGTTTCAGGTCTTCTTCTGTCTCTTTGCCTGTACAGATGATGACGGGTACTTCGGTCCAGTCCGGATTCTCTTTGATTTGGCGGGTGGCGGTGAGGCCATCCATACCGCCCATCATCACATCCATGAAAATCAGGTCTGGCTTGGACACTGTGTTCTGAAGCCACTGCAGCGCTTCTTCGGCACTACCTTTCTCGGTAATCTCGAATCCATGCGTCTGTAACAGCTTGCCCAGCGTCAATCTGGCAACTTTGGAATCATCAACAACCAGTGCGGATTTTGTCTGCATGATAGTCCTCTGTAGTGAGATCAACTGACCCGATAGGGATCAAGGCTGATCGATTCAACTTTTTTACCCAGCATGACGATTTGTCCACGATAGCGCTGTTGCATATCGCTGGCAAACTCGAAAAAGTAGGTTCGCTGCAGGCTCATGCGGCCGGCACGGTTGCGTTTGAAGCGGATTTTCTGCCAGGCCACGGTATCATTAAGAAAGCTGACACCGGCATTACCGCAGTAGGCCCGGGCGGCAACCGTAGCTCGCTCAGCGACCCCGCGACTGTCCCACCAGAGCCAGGCGATAACAGCCAGAATCAGAAACAGAAAGGTACTTTCATTCACGCCAGATCACCCCAAAGCGTCTGTACTACAGCCAAAGCCGCCGTGGCAGCGGTTTCGGTGCGCAGAATCCGCGGCCCGAACTGTACGGCAGTAAAACTGTGTGCTTTCGCATGCTGGATTTCCGCCTCCGATAAGCCGCCTTCCGGGCCAATCAAGAGCGTCAGTGCCGAGGGCTTGCTTAAATCATGAAAACCGGTAGAGGCTTCCGGATCGAGCACCAGCCTGAGATCATCATTGACTCCCTCAAGCGCCTGTTTCAGGGGCGAGACGTCGGCAAGTTCCGGCAGATAACTGCGGCCGCTTTGCTCACAGGCGCTGACCAGAACGCCCTGCCAGTGGGCCATTCTTTTCTGAGCACGTTCATGGCTGAGTTGAACATTGCATCGCTCGGTTACCACCGGAACGATCGTTCTGACCCCCAGCTCTACTGCTTTCTGAATCGCAAAATCCATGCGTTCACCCCGGGAAATACCCTGAAGCAGGGTGATCTGCAGCGGCGACTCACTGACTTGACTCAGTTCTTCACCCAGACACGCCTGCGAGCGCCTTTTTTCCACTTCTGTCAGCTTGGCTTCGAATTCCCTGCCCTTGCCGTCAAACAGACGAATCATTGCTCCCGGTTTGAGCCGTAATACCTGAACAGCATGGCGATGCACCGCGTCAGGCAGATCAAACAGGGCTTGTTCAGAATCGAGTTGGGGACAGTAAAATCGTGGGACTCGCATGCAAATCGCAATCAAAAATCGTTTCAACAGTCCCGCAGTTTACCCTGTGGGCGGATCAGATTGAATTAAATTCTGAAGGCACTGTTATACTCTCGATATGGATATTGACCGGCAGCAACTGCAGAGCATCGTCAGAGAAGTGGCGCAAAACACGCTGTTGCCGCTCTATAACAACGTCCAGCGAGAATACAAAAAAGACGGCAGCATTATTACCCGCGCTGACAAGGCGGTACAGCTGGCGCTGACCGAGCGTCTCGCCGGCATTTGCCCGGAAGTGCTCCTGCTGGGTGAGGAAATGTCGGCGGAGCAGCAGCAGGCCCTGCTCGACTCAGGCAAACCGATCTGGTGTCTGGATCCTGTCGATGGCACCAGTAACTTTGCCACCGGACTGCCTTTTTTCTCGATTTCTCTGGCATTAATAGAATCCGGCGAAGTCAAAGCCGGCATTGTGCTGGACCCGGTGCGCGATGAGCTCTTTGCCGCTGTCCGTGGTCAGGGCGCCTGGCTGAATGATATACCGCTGCAGGCAGAAGAAACCGGTTTGCAGCTTAAACGCAGCATTGCTTTTGTCGACTTCAAGCGCCTGCCCAAAGCGCTATCCAGCCGTATAGTCGGTGATAAACCTTATGGGTCCCAACGCAACCTTGGCTCTATCGCACTGGAACTCTGCTGGCTCGCAGCGGGGCGGGGGCATATCTATCTGCATGGCAGTCAGCATATCTGGGATTATGCCGCTGCCGATCTGATCCTGGCGGAGGCCGGTGGTTATGCGGCGACTTTGCAGGGCGATGCCCCATTCAGTCACTCACTGCAACCTCGCTCAACCTATGCCGCCATCGATCAACAACTTTTCGAACAGTGGCGGCAGTATCTGGCAGAGGCAGTTGAGTGACTGCGCCATTGTCGTTTATTGAACCTGACTGGCCGGCGCCGTCACAGATTAAAGCACTCTCGACTACCCGGCTTGGTGGAATCAGTCATGCCCCCTACGACAGTCTTAATCTGGGACTGCATGTGAACGATGATGAGAACGCGGTGCTGGCTAATAGGGAGAAGTTGGCACAGCAAGCCAAGCTGCCATCAGCACCGTTATGGCTGCAACAGGTTCATGGCACGCGGGTGATTGAGGCGAATGACTGGCATGCCGGTATCGAGGCAGATGCCAGTTACAGCAAAAAGCCTGAGCAAGTCTGCACCGTGCTGACAGCGGACTGTCTGCCGGTTCTGTTTGCTAATGCTGATGGCAGTCAGGTTGCTGCGGCTCATGCCGGCTGGCGCGGGCTGCTCAATGGGGTTCTGGAAAATACCGTCTCGCAGTTTTCCTGCCGGAAAGATGCCGTTATGGCCTGGCTGGGACCCGCTATCGGCCCAGAACAGTTTGAAGTCGGCGTCGAAGTATACGACGCATTCATCTCACGCTCAGCAGAAGCCGAAAAGGCGTTTCATCCCCACGCAACAGACCATTTCTTCGCTGATATCTACCTGCTGGCCCGACAACGTCTGAATCAGCTTGGTATTGAGTCTGTTTTCGGTGGTGAGCATTGCACTGTCAGCGAGGCAAATCGTTTTTTCTCCTACCGCCGCGACGGAGACACCGGCAGAATGGCGTCGCTTATCTGGATTGAGCATAAATAAGGTATCATTAGCGGCTTAATTTTTTTGTAGGTAGCCTATGGATTTACTTATTTGGATTATCGGCTTCAGTTTGCTGGGCGGCCTGCTGAGTGTGACCATCGCATCTTCGTTTCTGATGCTGTCAGAAAATCATCGCAGTATCGCAGTACCCCATCTTGTGAGCTTTGCTATCGGTGCTTTGCTGGGTGCCTCTTTTCTGGGCCTGCTGCCCCACGCGATTGAACATACCTATGCAGTTGATGCGCAT
>JABURN010000092.1 GCA_014762585.1 Methylophaga sp. | reverse complement strand
TACCGGCCTGTCACGCCGGGGGTCGCGGGTTCGAGTCCCGTCCGCTCCGCCAAGTACGAAAAAAGGCGCATTTATGCGCCTTTTTTTTTGCCTGATGGTTTAGACTATCCGTTTTAATAACTGTAGAAATGAAGGTTTTCTTCCATGTTGCATTTCATACGTGATCGCGCCCAGGGATGGATTGCCTGGTTCATCGTCGGTCTGATTAGTATTCCGTTTGCGCTGTGGGGGGTGAACTCCTATATGACCGGTGCTTCCGATGTGGTTGTCGCTGAAGTGAACGGCCATGAAATCAAGCAGACACAACTGCAGCAGTCCCTGCAGCAATATCGTGATCAGATGCGTAATGTGCTGGGTGAACAATTCGATCCAGCCATGTTTGAAGGACCCGCCGTTAAACGCAATATCCTTGATGGGCTGATCGAGCAGCAGTTACTGCGCGAGGCCAATCATAAGCTGGGACAGACGGTGAATGACGCTTCAGTCTCGGAAATGATTCGCTCCACGCCAGCGTTCCAGCGTGATGGTCAGTTTGATCCTGACTACTATGCCATGGTGCTGGCCCGCGTCGGTTACAGCCCCTCAAGTTATGAAGCTCAGCTTCGCAGTGACTTACTGGCACAGGAGCTGACTCAAAATATCCAGCGTTCAGCCATTGTGACTGATGCCCAGCTGGATCGCGTACTGGAACTGGAAAAACAGCAACGCGAAATCGCTTATGGTGTTGTTCCTTTGCAGAGCTATGTGGATAAAGTCAGCATCGAAGACGAAGCAGTTCGCGATTATTACGAAAACAATAAAAACGCCTACACCGCGCCGGAACAGGTCAAACTGAACTATGTGGAACTTGATATCGACAGCATCGCTGAGACGATTTCAGTCGATGATGAAGCACTCAAACAGTTCTACGCCGATAATGAGTCACAGTTTGTCGGGCCGGAACAGCGTCGTGTCAGTCATATCCTGATTGAGGGCGATGATGAAGAAGCACAAGCAAAAATCGAAGCGATTGCCAGTCGCTTAGAGCAGGGCGAAGCTTTCGATGAAGTCGCAAAAGCCGAGTCTCAGGACACGGGTTCAGCGGCTCAAGGTGGCGACCTGGGTTACTTCGGCCGTGATGTGATGGAGCCTGCTTTTGAAGAAGCCGCTTTTGCACTGGAAAATGTAGGCGATATCAGTGCGCCGGTACAAACCGAGTTTGGTTATCACCTGATTAAACTGACCGGCGTGGAATCGCCGGAAGTGCAGGATTTCTCAGCTGTGCGTGCTGAAGTTGAGCAGCGTTATCGCCAGCAGCAAGCGGAGTCGCAGTTCTATGACAAAGCAGAGCAACTGGCTAACCTGAGTTTTGAAAATCCAGACAGTCTGGATGTTGCTGCCGAAGAATTGGGCCTGGATATTCAGACTACAGAACTCTTCACTCGTGGCGGTACCGAAGCCGGTATTGCCAGTGAATCCAAAGTGGTCGAAGCCGCTTTCAGTGAAGATGTGTTGCAAAACGAGCTCAACAGCTCGGTGATTGAATTATCAGACACTCATCTTGTGGTCATTCACAAAAACAAACATATTCCTGAGAGTGTGCTGCCGTTCGAGTCTGTTGAACCGGCTATCAAACAACAGTTGTTGTTTGATAAAGCCAGCCAGTTTGCCCGCGAAAAAGGTGAAGCGATTGTGGCTGAGCTGAAGTCCGGCGCTGATGCCGAGACGCTGTTGGAAAGCTGGCAGCCTGCAGCATTTTATGGTCGTGACAGTGAAGAAGTCAGCAATCAGATCCTGCAGCGTGCCTTTGAAATGCAGAAACCCGATGCACAGGCGCAATATACCGGTTTTACTGCGGATAACGGCAACTATGTCGTGATTAAACTGACAGCTGTGGAAAATGGTCAGGCGGCTGAAGTTGAGGCTGAAGAGAAACAGTCGATTCAAGAACAGCTGCAGCAAATGCTGGCTAACGCAGAGCTGCAGGCCTTTATTGCCAGCCTGCGGGCGGATGCGGATATCGAGATCATCGATAAAAGCTTACGCTAGTTCGTCTATGAAAGACGTTGAAAAAGCGCCTGCGGGCGCTTTTTTTATGTCAGCCTGTCAATCACTGCGGCGCCGACGCTGTCGCCCCAGACATTGACGGTTGTTCTGAAACGATCCAGAAACCAATCTACAGCCAGTAGCAGGGCGATACCTTCAAGTGGCAGGCCCACAGCTGTCAATACAATCACCATGGTGACCAGACCCGCTTCGGGGATACCGGCCGCGCCAATGGCGGCCAGCGTCGCTGTAATAAAGACAATGCCTTGCTGCATCAGACTGAGTTCAATGCCATAGGCCTGGGCGATAAACATCACCGCTGCCGCCTCATACAAGGCCGTACCGTCCATGTTAATGGTGGCGCCGAGGGGCAATACAAACTTGACCGCCTTGGGTTTGACCTGGCTCTCACTAGCACATTCCATGGTCAAAGGCAGCGTGGCGGATGAACTGGCGGTACCGAAAGCAGTGACCAGCGCTCTGGCCATACCTAAAAGATAATCCATACCACGTCTTGCAATGAACAACAGGATAAGGAATAACACAACAGCATGCACCAGCAGGCCGGTCAATACCGTAACTACATGCATCCCCACCGCCTTGATTTCGGCCATAAACTGTTCGCCGCCACCGCTACTACCCAGCCGCGCAGCGATGAGCGCAAAAATACCGATAGGGGCGAAGTGCATGATCCAGATAACCAGTTTCATCATCGCCTCATTGATGCCATCAAAGACAGCGAAAACCGGTTTCGATTTATCACCGACTGTGGTCAAAGCCATAGCAAAGATAATGGCAAACACGATGAGGGGTAATAATTCGGTCTGGCTGGCAGCAGCGATTAGATTGGGCGATATCAGTGACAGCATGATATCGCTGATGCCGGTGTCCTGTTTCGATAAAATGTGTTCCGGTACTTCAGTCTGGGTCAGCTGAATGCCGGTCCCGGGTTGAATCCAGTTAACAACCAGCAGGCCGATGAAGACGGCAATGGCGGTGGTCGACAGGTAATAAACCATCGTGTAGCCGCCCAGCTTGCCCAATTGGCGGATATCACCGAGACTACCGATGCCACTGACCACAGAAGCAATCACCAGCGGAATGATGGTCATCTTCAGCGCATTAAGGAACAGACTGCCCAGCCAACCTACTGTCATGGCTGCTTCGCCTGCATACCAGCCGTAAAAGACGCCGGCGACAGCCCCGGCAATGATAAAGGCCAACAGGGCCATGGCATGTGAGTGCGACATTGAATTTCCCCGCGCTGAATACAAAACAGGGCATTTAAAATGCCCTGTTATGAATATTAGCAGATTGCTGGTGTGCTACTTATCGCCGATGCCGACGATGTTGTAACCGGCATCCACATAGGTGATTTCGCCGGTGACCCCTGAAGCCAGATCGGAGCAGAGGAAAGCAGCGACATTACCGACTTCTTCAATAGTGACATTACGACGCAGCGGAGAATTACGCTCACCGTAGGCCAGCATTTTGCCGAAGTCACCAATACCGGCCGCCGCCAGGGTTTTGATAGGGCCGGCAGAGACGGCATTGACGCGAATGCCTTCTTCACCCAGTGAGTAGGCCATGTAACGGACAGTGGCTTCCAGCGCGGCTTTAGCGACACCCATGACATTGTAATTATCAATAGCCCGCTCAGCGCCCAGGTAGCTCAGAGTGAGCGTGGAGCCGTTACGACCTGCCATCATCGGTTTACCTGCCTTGGCCAGTGCAGCAAAGCTATAGGCACTGATGTCGTTGGCCATAGAGAAACCGTCTCGGGTGACGCTGTCAACAAAGCTGCCCTGCAGCTGTTCACGTGGCGCAAAGGCGACGGAATGGACGATAGTATCGAGGCCATCCCAGTGTTTGCTCAGATCGTCGAATACAGCCTGGATCTGTTCATCACTGCTGACATCGCAGGGAAAGACCATTGCCGGGTCGGCACTACATTCTTCAGCAATTTTTTCAAAGCGGGATTTGAGCTTGTCATTTTGATAGGTAAAGGCCAGTTCAGCCCATTGTTTGGCCATGGCATG
>JABURN010000183.1 GCA_014762585.1 Methylophaga sp. | reverse complement strand
TTTTTTTTTTCTTGTTTCATCTCTTTTTGTCCCTCGCTTTTTTGTGTTTTCCCTAGTACGCGGTCTACCAGGTTCGACACTCTTCTAGTCGTCGGCAGGGTCAGATGTGTATATGTGTCAGGACCTGCTCTCTTGGGGTGCAGTGTTTGTGAACATAATCATCGGCTGCGGTTTCAAGACCATTTATGCTGTCGATATCATCACCTTTGGCGGTGAACATCAGTACCGGAATCAGACTCTGCTCGCGGATTTGTCGCAGAATGTCGGTACCTTTGATATCCGGCAGCATCATATCCAGAATGATAAGTTCAAAACGTCCTGATAAAGCGGCTTCGAGCCCTTCACGGCCGTTGAAGCGGGTTTCGACTTTGAACTGTTCCTGCTCCAGGTAATCTTCAAACAGTTCCGCCAGTTCCACATCGTCGTCAATAATGAGTACAGAAGCCACTGATTAACCTCTTGTTCTGATGAAGTAATCATAGCGACTCGTAGGGACAGCAACCAGTCTGCAGGGCTTATCTTTACTTATTTTTACCTCTCACTAACGTTTCTTTACCGGCATCTGCGTGATACTGGCAGCGTGTTTTGCACAGCCTGACAGGCTTAATCTTAACTCTCAAAGGAGATGAATAATGAAGAAACTTATGATGGCTTTATGTCTGATGCCGATGGTTGCGACTGCCTATGCCGCTGATCACGAGCCCAAGCAATGTGATGGCCACAAGCATCACATGAAACACAAAAAAGCCGGTGATATACCGTTTTATCTGCGTGATATCGAACTCAACGACACCCAGAAAGCGCAACTGAAAGCGATGATGGAAAAACGCCATGCTGACCGCAAGGCTAACAAGCAAGCCTATTGGGACAACAAAAAAGCCATTTATGAGCTGACCCGTGCCGACAATCTCAATGAAGCCGAATTGGAGAAACTGGTTGATGAGTCGATGGCAATGAAAAAACAGTCAGCGATGGAACGGGCCCGTTTCCATCATCAAGTCTATAATCTGCTGACTGCAGAGCAACAGCAGTTAATGGAAGCCAAACTGCAAAAAATGAGGGAAAAACACGCCAAGTAATACGCCGTTGAGTTCAGACACGGTGCCCTTGATCCTCTCCTTTCCCGCACAGAGGGCACCGTGTTTTTTATTTGAGTTTGGATAACTCTGTTAATGCATAGCCTTGCGGATAGCCCTTGGCGCGAATATTGAAATAATACTGGCAGTAAGCTGAAAAGTTATGCGGCGTGCCCACGGTGGGGAGGTGCGTGAAATGGTCAATCAGACTGACAGCACTCTCTTCGATACCGATTTCCAACAGCATGTCTTCAAGCTGAACTGCCCGATTCGCAATCATCCGCGGACTTTCACGAAAGTGCTCCGAGGCCTGTTTCAGCAAATTTTGCCGGTGATCATGACCGGTCACTTCACCTGCCAGTGCGGCCTGGCTGCGGATAATCAGCCAGTCGGCTGGATCGATTTCATGGTGGGCTTCCAGCCACTTTGGAATTTCTTCGTTGTTACTTGGGTTGTTGACCGAACTGTCGCTGGATAAGTCAAAACCTGCCTCACTGCAGGCTGACATCAGTAATGTCATGACTAAGAATAACAATGGAAAGAAAGCTGCCTGTTTCACTGGGTTTCCTCAAGCTCGTACAAAGAATGAGGATAGCAGTCAGCTGTTTATGCCCACATCAGACGGATTCCCGTTTTTATCAGAGGAGAGTTCCCACTGTCGCTTGCAGCCAGCAAAAAAAAGCGCAATTCGTTATCATCAGGATCGGATTATTTGAGAGGAAATGATGGTTCTGGACAACGCACCAAGCTGGCAACAGCCACTGCAAACTGAATTTGATGCACCCTATATGCAGGGATTGAAGCAATTTCTTCGCAGTGAGAAGGATAAACAGAAAATCATCTACCCGCATTCATCCAACTGGTTTCATGCACTGGAAACCACGCCGCTGAGTGAGGTCAAAGTCGTGATTCTGGGGCAGGACCCCTATCACCAACCAGGGCAGGCGCATGGTCTGTGTTTCTCGGTGCAGCCGGGCATCAAGATTCCGCCTTCTCTGGTCAATATATATAAAGAACTCGAGACTGATCTGGGCATCCCAGCTGTCAGTCATGGCTACCTGGAAAGCTGGGCCAGGCAGGGTGTATTATTGCTTAACGCCGTGCTGACAGTAGAAGATTCCAAAGCCAATTCTCACCAGGGTAAGGGCTGGGAAGCTTTTACCGATAAAGTTATCGAAATCATTAACCAGCAAAGACAGAATGTGGTGTTTATGCTCTGGGGCAGCTATGCCCAGCGTAAGGGCAGTGTCATTGATACCAGCAAACATCTGGTGTTGACTGCGCCGCACCCGTCACCGCTATCAGCCCACCGGGGTTTTTTTGGCTGTCGTCACTTCAGCCAGGCCAATCAATATCTTGAAGACCACGGCCAGACACCTATTGACTGGCAGTTGCCGGCCGAGCCGCAGACTGTAAAATCCTGATCCAACACAGCCGCGCTTGGTACAATGCGCGCCATGATAAATTTCATTGGATATCTGTATCTGCCAGTTTTTACTGTTGCTGCCGCCGAGGCTGATTATGATTAAGTTCAGCCAGGTTTCCCTGCGCCGTGGCAGCAAGCTGCTGTTCGAATCGGCCAATCTTATTATTCATCCTGGTCAGCGTATCGGTCTGACAGGTGCCAACGGGACGGGTAAATCCAGCCTGTTTGCCTTGCTACGTGATGAGTTGCATGCCGACGCTGGTGAAGTCTCGATGCCGGACAGCTGGGTCAGCGCGCATGTGGCCCAGGAAACGCCTGCTGTTGACACCTCGGCCATTGAGTATGTGTTGGAGGGCGATAGCGAACTGACCCGGTTGCGACAGCAACTGGCTGAAGCCGAAGCCGCGGGCGATGGTCACCGCCAGAGTGAACTGCATGACAAGCTGCTCACTATTGATGGTTACTCAGCAGAGAGCCGCGCCGGCAAATTGATGCATGGCCTGGGCTTTAAAAACGGTCAGGAAAGCTGGCCGGTAACCGCTTTTTCCGGCGGCTGGCGCATGCGTTTGAACCTGGCCCAGGCTTTGATGTGCCGCTCTGATTTACTGCTGCTGGATGAGCCTACTAACCACCTCGATCTTGAAGCCGTTTACTGGCTGGAAGACTGGCTCAGATCCTATCCCGGCACCCTGCTGGTGATTTCGCATGACCGCGACTTCCTGGATCGGGTGGTGACCCATGTTGCCCATATCGAACAACAGCGCATCAAACTTTACACCGGTAATTATTCCGACTTTGAACTGGCCCGCGCCGAGCATCTGGCTAATCAACAGTCGGCTTATCAAAAGCAGCAACGTGAAATCGCGCATATGCGCAGTTTTGTTACCCGCTTCAAGGCTAAGGCCACTAAGGCCCGACAGGCGCAGAGCCGGATCAAAGCACTGGAACGCATGGAATTGATCGCACCGGCTCATGTCGACTCGCCATTCCATTTCAGTTTTTTGCCACCGACCCGGCTGGCCACGCCATTGCTGAGCCTGGATAAGGCCGGCGTGGGTTACAGCGATACCCCCTTACTCGAGAATATTGAGCTCAGCCTGGCACCGGGTGACAGGGTGGGTTTACTGGGCCCCAATGGCGCTGGTAAATCGACATTAATCAAGTTGATTGCCGGCGTGCTTGAGCCGCTGGCGGGCAAACGCTGTGAAGCCAAAGATATCCGTATCGGTTATTTTGCCCAGCATCAACTGGAACAGCTGCGTCCCGAAGAGAGTCCCTTACGGCATTTAATGCGGCTCGACCCTAAAGCAAGCGAGCAGGAACTGCGGGATTTTCTGGGTGGCTTCGGCTTTCATGGTGATAAAGCGCTGGAAAAAGTCGCGCCGTTTTCCGGTGGTGAAAAAGCCCGACTGGTGCTGGCGATTCTGGTTTACCAGAAACCGGCATTGTTGCTGCTGGATGAGCCCACCAACCATCTGGATCTGGAAATGCGGCTGGCTCTGACCGTCGCCCTGCAGGAGTTTGAAGGGGCGCTGGTAGTAGTGTCGCATGACCGGCATTTGCTCAGAACTGTCACCGAC
>JABURN010000131.1 GCA_014762585.1 Methylophaga sp. | reverse complement strand
CCCCTGACATAAGCGTCCCCTGCCGTTGTCTTTGCTGAATGTTCTGCTGTTCCGGATTGATACGCTGGAAGTCGGTCACGTTGCTGGTATGAGAGTTGCCATTCTTGTATTGAACAACTGCCTGAACCGTTTGCACATGAACCGGTAATTCGCCCATATTGACCAGCAGGCAAATAGCATCCGGATTATCGTTCTGTGCATGATGAAAAACCAGATAAGGACGACTGTTGCGACGATACTGCAAAAAAAACAGTTGAAAATAGATCACCCATATCACAGCCATAATCGCCGTGCTGATCGGGGCCAGAAATTCCACGCAAACCTCCTGAATCGATCATTTTCTCAGCGCAACATAGCTAAACCTTACCGTCTCCCAAAACCTAAAATCAAACACTTATAATGCTTGCCCGAGTGCTGTATTTACTAATTGCAAAAAATTGCCGCTAATCCTTGACGCCCCCGGTTCAAGCCTCTATCATACGCATCTTTCTGTTCCCCGATAGCTCAGTTGGTAGAGCAAATGACTGTTAATCATTGGGTCGCTGGTTCGAGTCCAGCTCGGGGAGCCAAACAAGATTCCGAAAGCCCTGAAAACTCTATTTTCAGGGCTTTTTTGTTTCTGCTCCGGACAGCGCTGTCCCCACCTCATTGCTCCCAATCACCTCTATGACTGCCTTTTCTTCCTTGCCATTATCCAAAATGCAGTTGGATGCGCTCCATTCACTCGGTTACAACACGATGACCGACATTCAGGCCCGGACTCTGCCTGCCGTGCTGAACGGTCAGGATGTGATTGCTCAGGCCAAAACCGGCAGTGGCAAAACCGCCGCATTCGGTATTGGATTGCTGAATCGGATCAACCCCCGTTATTTCGGCGCTCAGGCAATGGTGTTATGTCCAACCCGTGAACTGGCTGAGCAGGTGGGTAAGGAAATCAGAAAACTCGCCCGCTTCATGCCCAACATCAAGCTGGTCATGCTGTGTGGCGGTAAGCCCATAGGTCCTCAGATAGGTTCTCTGGCTCACGGCGCTCATATTATTGTTGGCACACCGGGCCGAATACAGGATCATCTGCGTAAAAACACCCTGAAACTGGATGGGCTGAAAACGCTGGTTTTGGATGAAGCTGATCGCATGCTTGATATGGGCTTTGCCGATGTAATGAAAGAAATCATCGCTCAAACACCGCCATCACGTCAGACTCTGCTGTTTTCAGCAACATACCCTGACGGTATCCAGCAAATCAGTCGCCAGATTCAACAGTCACCTGTGCGGATCAGCGTCAGTACTGAACATCAGCCCAATGTCATAGAGCAGACTTTTTATGAAACTACTGAATCGGAGCGCAATAGTGGCCTGCTCGCCCTGTTTCAGCATTACCAGCCCGAGCGCTGTGTGGTTTTCTGTCACACCAAAAAACAATGCGATGAAGTTGCCGACCTGCTTACAAGTCATCAAATCACGGCATTGGCTTTACACGGTGACTTGGAGCAGCGGCAACGGGATCAGGTGCTGGTGCGGTTTGCTAACAATAGCTGTCCGGTTCTGGTTGCCACTGACGTCGCTGCACGTGGACTGGATATTAAATCGTTGCAGATGGTGATCAACTACGAGTTACCCCGGGACCCGGAAGTCTATGTTCATCGTATCGGCCGTACCGGCCGTGCCGGAGAAAAGGGCCTCGCAGTGAGTTTGGTCACACCGTCACAAACACCGAGAGTCATAGCTATTGAAGATTATCGGCAACAGCCCGGCCGCATTGATAGTCTGGCATCGCTGAAGTCTAAAAGTGGCTTTACCCTGAAAGCAGCCATGATCACCCTGCAAATCGATGCCGGCAGAAAAAACAAACTGCGGCCGGGCGATATTCTGGGTGCCCTCACCGGTGATGCGGGTTTGTCAGCACAACATATCGGCAAGATTGATATCTTTGACATGTCGAGTTATGTCGCTGTCGATGTATCCGCTTACCGACAGGCACTGAACTACCTCAGCAGCGGTAAAATCAAGGGTCGCAGTATTCGGGCACGACTGATACGCTAACTCGCAGCAACCGCTATCAGTTGCTATTGGAAGTGACTCAGATGTTTGCTGTCTGCGCCTGCATCTCACCCTCCCTGCTATTTCTCCCCACATACAAGGGGTAGCTGCTTCACAGCAAATCGACGATTCTATGTTCAAGGGAATTTGAATCCCGTCAAAGGAAAGATGAGATTCTGGACAGGGACGTCGCCATTTCATTGGCTCCCGGTTAAGAAGCCCATCTCATACTTGATGATTAAAAGCTGAAATCAGCCACTGTTGGATGAGACTCACTGACTGAACTTATGACAATCTCATCCAGGCACGCAGATTTTAATTTTACTCATAATCAACATGGATGAGTCTATTATGCTGCCCAGCCCAATTTACAATGCGATGCCTTTTTTCTACCTGGGTTCAGGCATTTCTGTGCCTTTTGCCTTCGAGAATGTGTTCGCTTTCGTCTCCGGCGTTAGCTTCGGCATTGCCGCCTGTATGATTATGCGCGCCAGAATGTGGATATAAACCTTCAGTATCGGTATCAGTCAAACTATGTGATCAGTTCCTTCAACTGCAGCGCATTTTTTACTGCGTAGCCTGTCTGCTCGTTATCAAAGAAAACATAAGCGCACTTGACTGACTGCTGCTTTAACCACGCTGCCCACTCCTGCAGTTGTGATTTCGAGTAACAACCTGAATAGGCCTCTTCACCCGGCCCATGCAAACGCAGATAGATAAAATCTGCGGTCGTCACTTTTGGACTGATAAAACCGGCCAGTTCATAAACACAGAAAGCCGCGTTAAACTCGGCCAGACATTCCATAATCTCGTCACTGTGCCAGCTATGGTCTCGACATTCCACGGCCACCTGAACATGCTCCGGTACAGCTTTAAGAAATGCGCTTAAACGCTCACGGTTTGCCGACCAGTGAGGTGGTAGCTGAAACAGGATCGGGCCCAGTTTTTCTCCCAGCCCCTCAATCACTTCCAGAAGCGCTTTAAGTGTCTTGTCAGGATCTTTGAGTTTTTTTATGTGGGTGATATAACGACTGGCTTTGACCGCAAACTGAAAGTTATCAGGCGTAGTTTCAAACCATTCCTTTATGTTCTGCTGTGATGGCAAACGATAAAAACTACGATTTAATTCAACACAATCCAGCGCCTCCGCATAAAAGCCAAGCCAGTCAGGCTCTGCCAGATCCTGCGGATAGAAATTAAGCCGCCAATGAGGATAGACCCACCCGGATGTACCGATGAAAAATTGCATCAGTGCCCTCCTGAAATATTGTCTCTAAGAAGCCCTTATGGTCTTCTTGGCGGGACGTAAGGAAACTGCCCGAGATAATCCCGCGCCCACCAGTTCCCGCTTTGCTCAAACTGTTCAGGCGAGGTGAACTGATAGCGATAGGCCTGAACCCGAATAAAGCGTGGCGGCTCATTTGGGAAAGGGTTATGTGCCAATAGATGAAGTACCTGTGGCGAACCTTTTTTAAGCTGATTCTGGAATTGCCTGAACCAGTGTAACTGCCGGCCTGACTGGGTCGGCACAAACCACATCATCCAGTCCAGCCGCGGGTGATGAGGCACAATAAAACCGGGCCTGTCAGCCAACTGCCCCGGTTTAAACTTGAATTCATAATTCTGCCAGTTTGCGCCATCATCACTGCCCTGTAGCACCAGTTCCTGGCGTGTTGTTTGCATTGTCGGGAAAATATGATAGATGTGGCCGATGCCCCAGCTTTGGGTCCAATGGTTCAGTTTCATCACCGGTTCCGGCAGATAGCTGCGAGAGGCATACACATAAAAGCCCGTGGAACTGACAAAGATGATTAACAGGCCGAAAACCAGGCTCAGACCGGACTTCAATGGCCCAGACTGCTGAGTCTGCTCATTGCCAGCATGGTGTAACCCGGCAGGAAGCAGACGGCGAATAATGCGGTCATCCAGTAGCAGCACGCAGAGCGCGATCACCAGCAGATTAACAAAGGCATGATTACTGGTGGCGATGATCAGTAACTGAATAAAAATAGTGAATAAGGCCGCCGTTATTCGCCAGCGTCGGGGCATAAAAATCAGA
>JABURN010000070.1 GCA_014762585.1 Methylophaga sp. | reverse complement strand
ATATTACCTTGTGGCTACCGGCACCATCAGGTGCCGGAGGTTTGCTGATCCTGCTACACCCTCGCTTATCATTCCTTCCTTGTCATCTAGTCGATGCATAGGCTATTCAAATCACTTCAACCGCTGCAAAGCTGGCATAGTTCGCGCTATGTGGCAAACTAAGCCAGAGAATTTTTAGCGACTTTTGTTCATTTCTCAAAGCTGGAAATGAATCAATCCTATCTGAGGTGATCATGCAGAACATTGTCCGAGGCGCACGTTACCTGTTACGAGGCTTTTCTTTGATTAATCAGCCCGGCGTTCGACGCTTTGCCTATCTGCCTATGTTGATTAATACCATTCTGTTCAGTGTCGCAATCTGGTTCGGACTTTCCAATTTCGGCGGCTGGCTGGATACACTGATGCCGAACTGGCTGCCAGCCTGGCTGGAAAGTGTACTGACCTGGATTATCTGGCCGTTGTTTGTATTGCTGCTGGTGATTATCGTGTTTTTCACCTTCTCGGTAGTCGCTAATATCCTTGCAGCGCCATTTAACGGCATTCTGGCTGAGATGGTCGAGAAAAATGTGGCCGGTACACCGCCGCCGGATATGCCCTGGTCACAGATGATCAAAGACAGTCCCAAGATGATCTTTAATGAACTTCGTAAAACTGGCTACCTGCTGATCTGGATCATCCCGCTCTTTATTCTGTCGTGGATTCCGGGGCTGAATTTATTCGCCCCGGCACTGTGGCTGTTTTTCACCAGCTGGACGCTGGCCTTGGATTATCATGATTATCCGATGGGGAATCATCAGCTCGATTTTCGTCAGCAACGCAGCATTCTGAGAAACAACCGCGGGCTGGCACTAGGCTTTGGTGGTGCCACCATGCTGGCGACCATGATTCCAATAGTAAATTTTCTGGTCATTCCAGCCGCCGTGGCCGGTGCCACGCTACTGTACCTGGAGAACCTGAAGCAGCCCTGATCAGAGTTTGGCGATCGCCTCGTCGAGGATGGTTTCGATATCCCACTCACAGGAACCGCAGCCGGATATCGCACCGGTTTTACGGGAAATAGTGTCTGGGTCAATAATGCCCTGTTCTACCAGACTCAGGATTTTGCCGCGGGTGGTGCCGCTGCAATCACAAATCACTTCATCCAGCTCGGCCTGATTGGTTTCTCTCATAGCTTTTGATTGTACTTTCGATATATCTATTATCGCTTAAATGACCTGTTTTCTCACCCCAGGGTTCTTCCTGAAACGGAATCATTTCGACCCATTCAGCTTTGAAATAACAGAGAAGCCGCTACCAGAAAAAGCAGCATTGCTGAACAATAACGCACTAATCGCACCCACCTGCCTGTCAGCATCGACCCCAGCCTGAGTGTCATCAGTACATAGGCCAGTTTACCCAAGCCCACACTGACCACGGTAATAATCATCACAGCCACCATTTCTGAAGTAGATAAGCTTGCCAGGTCGACAAACGCCGGCAGAATGGCCAAATAAAACATCACCGCCTTCAAGTCGGTCATGGTCACGATGAAACCACTCAACCATCCGGAATAGTGCCTTTTTCTGGGTACTGTCTCTGACCTGCCAGGACTTTGCTGATTGTTTATACAAAGCTGTAATACGAGAAACAAAAGAAAAATCGCTGCCAGCAGCCTGACAGTAAACCAGTGACTTTCCAGAAAAGGATAGATCAACCCCAGACCTGATAGTGCCAACGACAACCAGACCAGATCGCCAAGCACGACTCCTGCCACCGACAACACACCTGAGCGAACGCCAGTAATCATGGTGTTTGAAATCACCATCACGCTACTCAAACCAGGGAGCACCGCAGCAGACATCAGCACCAGGCTCAGTCCAAGCATCTCAGTCGGGTTCATCCTTTATCCTCTTTTATCCAGCAACCCACAGTATCGTCTTTTGTGACACTAACCACAGGCGCCTGCCGCGGCACGTGTTAACGTGAATTCAGACTTTATATTCAGCACAGCCCAGATTGCCAGTGCTAGAATCTGATCTCCTCATGGAGGCACCTATGAATAAGTATTGGGTCTTGTTCTGCTTTCTTTATTTTTTATCCCCAACGCTGAACGCTGAAAGGCAATTATTCGTGCCTGATGTCACCCATCAGGTGTTTCGTGACCGGATTGTTGAATTTGTTCGCGCCTCAGCTGAAGAGCATATTCAGCAGGCTCCCCTGGCAGAGCTGAATCAGCTGGAGCGCCACTGGGATAACCACTATCAGCGGACTAACTGGCAAATCACTGTCAACGCATATCATCAGGGCGATTTGGTTGGTAAGGGCTATGCTAATGGCAAGGACTTAACTTCAACACTGCGACAGTCAACGCTCAAAGCCATGCAAAGCAACCCGGATGTCGACGATGCCACGATGGCTAATTATCGCTTTAAAATCGACTTTGATTTTCACCCGTCTCGCCGTTACAGCATCATTGATTTTGAGGGTAATGGCCTTGAATCTCTGGGTCATCGTGTGGCGGTTCGAAGTGTCGATACCACAGTCATTCAGAATCAGATTGATGCCAGTCTCGCCTATCTGCTGCGGCAGCAGGACCCGCAGCTTAAAGGCTTTTTCAAGTTCTATAACGCAGATAAAGATCAAGCCGAAAGCCTGTTACGAACGACCTACTCCGCCACCGCACTCTATACACTCATTAAACTCAACAACTTACAGCCGGATACAGCTATTGAATCGCGCTTTGCTGACATTGCTGATTTTCTACTCGCCAGGCAATTGAAAACCGGCCCTCATGCCGGAGGCTTCGACTACGGCTATAACCCTGATACCGGCAAAGGCACTTGCCGAATCGTCGTCGGCACCACCTCCAAAACGATCTATACCCTTTTATTAATGAACCAGCTATATCCGGATAATCCGGTGTATCTGAATGCTGCCAAAGCGGCCGGGGACTGGTTACTGAGTATGATCAAAGTAGATGGTAATGTTATCCCGATAGCCAGATGCAAGGATGGTGAATGGACACTCAAGGATAAGCAGTCTTTTCTTTACACCGGTCAGGTCCTGTCTGCGCTGTCACGGCTGTATGCCGACACAGATGAGCCCAGCTACCTTGATGGCGCCCGCAGGATTGCAGCTCTGTTGCTGAAAGAGGTCGATGAACAAGGGCCATTGGTGGCTGATGATTATCGCCCGGCCAATTCGATCTCATCCAGTTGGGTGATGATGTCTTTGATCGATCTGGCTAAAGTCGATCCCAAGCCGGTGTACCGGAGAACCATCATCCAGATTGCAAATACCTTGTTAGAGCGTCAGATTCTCAGTCAGAGTGATTTATTCAGTCACGGACGTTATCTGGATGCGATGACAACCAGCGGTAACGGTTGGATCAATGAAGTTATGGGCGACTGGTATGAATTCTGTTCAATGCAAAAAATAACAGACTGTCAGCCATATCAAGAGGCGATGCGCCGAACCAGTCGCTGGCTGGTACAGAACGCCTATAAACCGCAAAACAGTTATGACATTGCCAATCCGGCCAGGGCCGATGGCGGCATGATTACCAACTTCAATACCTGGACAGTAAGGACAGATGCTGTCTGTCATGCACTCAATGGTCTCATCAGTCTACTCAGGATTGAAGCAGGTAATGACGCCCGCTTAATTGAACTGCCCGCACAACCGCTGCGTGAAATCTTGCCTCTGCTGCGGGCCGGCAACGACTAATTTGCATAAAAAAACGCCCCAGAGCCGGGGCGTTTTCAGAAAATATAAGCCTTATGGCGTGATGTTGATGTTACCGCCAAACAAACCCACCAGACCGATAACAATCAGGTAAACAGCAACGATGTAGTTCAGCAGACGCGGTACCAGCAGAACAAGAATGCCGGCAATAAGGGAAATAAGCGGTGTTAGAGAGATAGTCATGTTTTCCTCCTTGTCATCTTTTCAGTGCCCGAGTATGCCTCTAAGCGCTTTGGCGAAGCAAGCGACCAGTTCAAAAGCGCAGGAACAGCAGCAATAAAACCATGACCAGCCCCGCTGTGGCGACCAGCAGATTTAACCCCATGCTGATACCAACACGATAACCCGCTGGCCTCTCCAGTTCAGAGAAAGAAGGTAAAAGTCGGGAAA
>JABURN010000032.1 GCA_014762585.1 Methylophaga sp. | reverse complement strand
GCATCAAAGGCTTCCTTGATTTCCTCATGAATGCTATTTTTCAGATCAATGAATTTCTCCCGTTTCACCAAGACCGAAAACATCATATCCAGTGAAGATTCGCCAAAGCCAAGAAACACAAAGATCGGCTTAGGCTCGTCGAGACACAGCGGGTTGGCCTGCGCCACCCGCTCCAACACTTTGCGTACCTTCTTGATATCTTCCTTGTAGGCGACACCGATGGCGAGATCGATTCGGCGAATCGGAAAACGGGTCAACGTGGTCACCTCGGATTTAATCAGGGTTTCGTTGGGAATGCGGACAAACAGATTATCGAAAGTACGCAGCTTGACCGACAGCAAATCAATTGACAGGACCTCACCGGTGGTCGTCCCGACCCGGATCAAATCACCGACTGAAAACGGCCGCTCCGCCACCAGGAAAAGACCACTGATGATATTGGAAGCCGAAGTCTGCGAAGCAAAACCGATGGCCACAGACAAAATACCGGCAGCACCAATCAACACGCCCAGGTTGAAGCCAATCGCGTTCAAGCCCATCACCACAAACACCAGCAGCACCAGATAAGCCGCAATGCGCCCCATCAGCAATTGCTGGTGCGTGTCGAAACGATGTTTGCTCCATTGCCTGACACCACGGCTCGTCATGCGTGCCAGGATGAGACCGACAACAAAATAAATCACCGCCTCGGCAATCGAACCGATTAGGCCTGCATCAATTTTGGATAGCCACTCGTTCACAGTGTTTCAGTCTCCGTTTAGCCGAACAGGGCGGATATCGCCTTGGTGATTTTGCTGCGTCCGATATCTTCGCGGGCGTGGCAAACCTGGGTCAAATCGGACTCCTGCAGTCCCCCACTAATGACCTCGTCGACGCTGAGAATGGCATCTTCATTATCCCGCCTCACCAGCGTGATTCTCGGGGTCCAGAACTGACCGCGACCGTCCGCATACAGGCTCAGGTTGGGGGCCGGCACGCTGATTTTATCCAGTGTCAGCATTTGAGCAGACTGATTCTGGATTCTGACTTCAATCGCGGCTCTGGCCTTGTTATTGGATATTGGCTTGACATCAAGCTGCTCACTGACCTGAGACGCGTAGCTGATGACACCCTCGCGGGTGTTAGGGCCGAACCAGGAGTCACACACGCTGACTGTCGGAATATCCAGCAGCGTCTGCTCGCTCTCGCCTGTCTTCAGTTTCACCCACAAGGGCAGACAGACAAACAACGTCACTTCCTGAAAGGGTAGCAGACTCACAGACACCACTGGCCGACAGACCACCGGCCGATCGGCCAGCGCTGGCTGTAGCGTCAGAGTGGTCGGCAGCTCGGCAAAAACAAAACGCTGCTCATTTTCCGGGGCCGGTGTGGTGTCATCAAACGCTGCTTCCAGTACCGGCTGAAATTGATTGATGTCCTGTTGCCATTCATAACCCAGCAACCACTGATTCGGTAAAAACTGCAGCTGCAGATACAAGTCAGCACAGCGCAGGGTACGCTGCTCGCCCTGGGCAACCGCGAAATTACCCCACCATTTTGTATAAAGTTCAGACATATATGCGGTTCAGAATTTTATTAATTAAGACAAAGACAGATGCGAAATCCTTCCTTATAATAGCCGGAATTATGCAAAAACAAGCCTTTTTCAAAATCGCCCTGGCAGCAGCATCGTTGTTAGTGGTGGCCTCCTGTAGCAGCACACCGGATAAAAGTGCTGAGACGTCGGCGTCGCCGTCGATTCATTCTGCCAAGATTAAAAAGCACCGGCACACGCCCTGGCAAGAAGCCTACGACGAAGCCCCCGAAAACGATACTGAAAACACCCTCTCCGCCTCTGATTTACAAGATCCTGATCCCAACCTCCCCGTCACTGATGTCTGGCAACGCATCAGAACCGGCTTTCAAATCTCCGACTATCGCACTCTGCACCCGGAAACAGAGCGACACCTGCGCTGGTTTATTGATCATCCCCAGTACGTGGATCGTGTTGTTGAGCGTGCAAGACCTTATCTTTACCACATCGTGGAAGAGGTCAAAAAGCGTAACATGCCGATGGAAGCGGCGCTGTTACCGGTGGTCGAGAGTGGTTTTAAACCCCACGCCTACTCCCGCAGCCACGCCGCAGGTCTGTGGCAGTTCATCCCCGGTACCGGCAAGGTGTACGGACTGGAACAGAACTGGTGGTACGACGGCCGCCGCGATGTGATTAGATCAACCACAGCGGCACTGGATTACCTGCAAAAATTACATAATGATTTCGGTGACTGGCAACTGGCGTTTGCAGCCTATAACTGCGGCGAAGGCACGGTCGGTCGTGCCATCAAACGTAACCAAGATCTGGGCAAGCCGACTGATTTCTGGTCGCTGGATCTGCCCAGCGAGACTTCGGCTTACGTACCTAAACTGATGGCGGTCAGTCACATGGTCAAGTTCCCTGCCCGTTATGACATCAGTCTCAGCCCTATCGACAATGAACCTTACATTGGAATCGTTGATATCGGCTCCCAGATCGATCTCGCGGTGGCTGCTGAAATGGCGGGGCTCAGCGAAGATGAGCTTAATCACCTGAATCCGGCATTCAACCGCTGGGCCACCGCCCCGGATGGTCCACATCAACTGGTGTTGCCACTGGACAGAATCGACGATTTCAAACTGGCACTGGCGAAAATGCCGACCAGTAAGCGCGTCAAATGGGCACGCCACAAAATACAGCGCGGCGAATCGCTGAGCGTGATTGCTCGCCGATACAACACCACTGTGTCAGTGATCAAACAAGCCAATCAACTCAGCAACAATCAGATTCGCGCTGGCAGCCACCTGCTGATTCCGGTCGCTTCAGGCCAATTGAGCAGCACGGCACTGGCCCATGCCGGCCAGTCTGATGCCGACAGCCCCGAACAGCAAAAACAGCTCTACACCGTCAAAAGCGGTGATACCTGGTGGGATATTGCCCGCAAGCATGAGCTCGATGTGGCGACCCTTGCGACCTGGAACAAGAAAACTGCTCACGATATTCTCAAGCCAGGTCAGCAACTGGTCATCTGGACTCAGGCCGCCAAACGTAAATCGGTCAACTACACGATCAAAAACGGCGACTCGCTGTGGGCGATCTCCCGCAAGTTCAATGTCAGTGTGGCGGATGTGCGTGAATGGAACGGCCTCAGCGACCGAACTATGCTACAGCCAGGGCAGAACCTGAGACTGTATCTCGACGAAACCTGACAGCGCGTGCTTCATATTGCCCTGTATGAGCCGGAAATACCGCCTAATACCGGTAATATCATCCGTCTCTGCGCTAACACTGGTGCCAGACTGCATCTGATTGAACCGTTGGGTTTTGCCCTCGATGACAAGCGTCTGCGTCGTGCCGGTCTGGATTACCACGAATTTGCTGATCTACTGATACACCCGGGGTTTGAGGCATTTCAGCAATGGCAGGGCGAACGGCGCATATTCGCCTGCACGACCAAGGCACGTCAGCATCATCATGATGTCAGCTACCGGGATGAAGACGTGTTACTGTTCGGTCCCGAGTCACGTGGTTTACCTGATTCAGTATTAAACAGCCTGGCCGATGAAAACAAAATCCGCATCCCGATGCTGCCAGACAGTCGCAGTCTCAATCTGTCCAATGCGACCGGTATCATTCTTTATCAGGCCTGGCAGCAACTCGGATTTGTCGGAGCCAAGTCGCTGGACCGGCTGTAAACAGCTGAAATCCGGTTCAAAATAACCTGACCTGGTTCATTGTCCAGTCGCCGCTGCTGGCTTATGATAAGGCTGATTCAGCCTTTATATATGGATTTTCCCGGTCGCCATGAGCTTTCCACTGCCAGCCAATATGCCCGCCCTCAGTCTGAGTGTTCCGACTGAGCGACATGCTGCCGGCAATGTTGAGCTTAATGAAGAGCTGCTGCATCACTGGATTCGTCGTCTCCCCACCACCAACCCGCTGGAATTCAGTGCGCGCTACCTTGATGCGCTGAAACGCTTCAACGCCAATGAAGTCAGTCAGGTACAGCGGATAAACCTGCTGGACATGTATCGAGGCCAGCTGCACAAAATGGTCATGAGCCTGAGGAATCCCAAACTCCAGCAAAAGCTAAACAATCACGATAAACGCC
>JABURN010000079.1 GCA_014762585.1 Methylophaga sp. | reverse complement strand
CCGTGGTACAGATTATTTACCATCCGCCAATTTCCTGATCTTTGACCTGTCAGACAAGATGAAAACCTACATTTATAAAAGCACCAAGAAAGAAGAACTGTATCTCTACATCGTCAAAAAAGATGATTTTTCCGATATTCCACAATCGCTTTATGATTCGATGGGCAAGGAACCGGTTTTTGTGATGGAACTGGAGTTAAGCCCCGAACGTCCGCTGGCGAGAGAGAATGTCACCACGGTTATCAGTAATCTGGAAACGCAGGGTTTTCATGTTCAGATGCCGCCCCGTCCGGAAAAACTGGGCGAATTTATGAATGCCAAAAAGCAGCATTTGCATTAAAACCCTCAGTTGTCGGCAGATGACCCTGATTAGCGCAGATTGATTTAAAGCGACGAAAGCTCTGGTTCGTGCTCAGGTTTCTGCGCTCTCAAGTATCTTGTTCAGGCAAATGCCTAAACCATAATCTGTGTCCATCGGTAACTGCGGATACAAGAGTATTCGTTAGGAATCTGCTTTCGACAGCTTCCTGAGTTCGTAAAGTAATTCCAGCGCCTGCTTCGGACTCAGTTCATCAGGATCGAGCTGCTGCAGTCTTCTTTCCAGTTCAGATGGCTCGCTGGTGCTGTTGAATAAGTCCGGCTGGGGCAGACTTCTGCGCTCTTCGCTCTGATAACGATGTTGTTCCAGTTGCTGCAGTTTGACTCTGGCCGCAGCAATCACATCGCCCGGCACCCCCGCCAGTTGCGCCACCTGCAAGCCATAACTCTGATTGGCTGCGCCCTCTTTGAGCTGATGCAAAAATACGATTTTATCGCCATGTTCAATCGCATCGAGATGGACATTGCGCGCCTGCTCGAACAGTTCCGGCAGCTGGGTCATTTCAAAATAATGGGTGGCAAACAGTGTGTATGCACCTATATCGCGGATCAGTTTTTCGGCACAGGACCAGGCCAGCGCAAGACCATCGAAAGTACTGGTACCCCGACCGATTTCATCCATCAGAACCAGACTGTGATGGGTGGCATTATTAAGAATATTGGCGGCTTCATTCATTTCCACCATAAAGGTTGAGCGTCCGGAAGCCAGATCATCCGAGGCACCGATACGGGTAAATACCTGATCGACCGGACCAATCACCGCCCTGCTCGCCGGTACAAAACTCCCCATATGTGCCATCAATACAATCAGCGCAGTCTGACGCATATAAGTTGATTTACCGCCCATATTGGGGCCTGTGATGACGAGCATCGGTTGACCGGCCGTGAGTTTCAGGTCATTGGCACAGAATGGCTCAGACTGACTGGTTTCAACCACCGGGTGGCGGCCGGATTCAATATAAATGCCGGTTTCATCACTGAATGTAGGCGCGACATAATCCAGCGTCTCAGCTCGCTCTGCCAGGTTGGCCAGCACATCGAGTTCAGCCAGTGCCGCAGCGGATTGCTCCAGTGCCGGTAATTCCGGTGCCAGTTTGTCGAACAAGTCGTCGTACAGTGACTTTTCCAGCGCCAGCGCTTTTTCATTAGCACTCAAGACCTGTTCCTCAAAGCTTTTCAGCTCCGGGGTGATGTAACGCTCTGCATTTTTCAGCGTCTGTCGGCGAACATACTCGGTCGGCACTTCAATATCATGCGCTCGGCTGAGTTCAATGTAATAACCATGCACCTTGTTATAGCCGACTTTCAGGCTGCTGACACCGGTGCGTTCACGCTCCTGCTTTTCGACGTTATCAAGAAAGCCGCTGGCATTGTGATGCAGGTCCCTGAGCCGGTCGAGTTCAGGATCATAGCCGGGCCGGATCACACCGCCGTCACGGATTAAAACCGGAGGTTCATCCAGTATCGCATCCTGCAATAACTGCTTGAGTTCGCTGAAGCTGCCCAAAGTCCGATCGAGGTGACGCAGATGCAGACTGTTCATCGGTTTCAGTAAAGCATGCATCTCCGGCAGCATTTCCAGCATTCGCCTCAGATGCATCAGGTCACGCGGTCTGGCACTGCGAAGCGCAATCCGCGACAGAATCCGCTCAATATCGCCCAATTGCCGCATCATTTCATGACAATCGCCGGCATTCTGCTCATCAATAAACTGTTGAATCCCTTCCTGACGCTGTTTGAGTATCCGGGTGTCACGAATCGGCCGCATCAGCCAGCGTCTGAGCAGGCGAGCGCCCATCGGCGTTGCGGTCTTATCCAGCACTGAAATCAGTGTGTGATCGCGCCCCCCGGACAAGTTCTGTTCCAGTTCCAGATTACGTCGTGACTGCGGATCCAGACGGATACTGTCGCGGGCGTATTCCACCATAATCTGACGCAGATGCGGCAAGGCGGTTCGGTGCGTTTGCTGGGCATAGTTCAGAAGACAACCGGCGGCACTGACGGCCAGGTTCAAATCGTCGCAACCAAAGCCCTTGAGGTCGGAGACTTTAAAATGTTCGCACAGCCGACGTCGTGCGGCCTTTTGTTCGAAATGCCATTCGGGCAAAGGTCTGAGTCGTTTTTCAAACTGCGGATAAGCTGCTACATCCGTATCACAGATCAGCAGTTCTGCCGGCTGCAGTCTGGCCAGTTCGGCGCGCAGATCGGTGGCTGTATCAATCTCAGTCACGATAAAACGGCCACTGCTGATTTCAGCTGAAGCCAGGCCAAAACGACCATTATGCTGACTGACCGCAACCAGCAGGTTTTCGTTACGGCTGTCCAGCAAAGCTTCTTCTGTCAGCGTACCCGGCGTGAGTACCCGCACAACTTTTCTCTCTACCGGGCCTTTGCTCTTGGCCGGGTCACCGACCTGTTCACAAATCGCCACCGCCTCCCCCAGCTTGATGAGGCGCGACAGGTAACTGTCAGCGGCATGGTAAGGTACACCGGCCATGGGGATGGGCGCGCCGTTACTATTGCCTCGGGCCGTCAGCGTGATATCGAGCAGTTCTGCGGCTTTGTGTGCATCATCAAAGAACAGCTCATAAAAGTCGCCCATGCGATAAAACAACAGATAATCAGGATGTTCCGCCTTGATGCGCAGATACTGCTGCATCATCGGTGTATGATTTTGAGATTGAGTCATCGGCATAGTTTATATCATGAATAAAATTTCTGACGCTTCACTCCATCAACTGGTTGAACAAGTCGCTGAGCTGCTGATTCAGCAAGGCAGGATGCTGGTTACCGCCGAGTCCTGCACTGGCGGCTGGGTAGCCAAAAGCTGTACCGATCTGGCCGGTAGTTCGGGCTGGTTTGACCGCGGCTTCGTGACTTACAGCAACGAATCCAAACAGCAACAGTTAGGCGTTGATGCAGACACATTGCATAAAAATGGTGCGGTCAGCCTGCCGGTTGTGGAGGAAATGGCTTTTGGTGCGCTGAAATATTCCCAGGCTGATTACAGCATCGCCATTACCGGTATCGCTGGCCCGGGCGGGGGCTCAGATAAAAAGCCGGTGGGGACGGTCTGGATTGGTTGGGGTCTGCACGATGGCGGCGTCCATAGTGTTTGTTTTCAATTTGACGGTGACCGCGACAGTATCCGTCGTCAGGCTGTGTTCGAAGCCCTCTCGGGTCTGTTAAAAATCGCTGCGGAAGACTAAATACAGCGGTCATTTTCTCCGCACCGTTAAAAGCCCGTTTCACCTCTAGAGCCTGAGTGATATCTATGGGATAATCCATTGGTTTTAATTAATCAATTCAGGGGTGGCGCAAGATGGATGACAACAGAAAGAAAGCACTGGGCGCAGCGCTGGGACAGATTGAAAAGCAATTCGGCAAAGGTGCGGTCATGCGTCTGGGTGACGCCGGTGCCGCTCGCGACGTGGCTTCGGTCTCAACCGGCTCTATCGGCCTGGACATCGCGCTAGGGATCGGCGGCCTGCCCCGGGGTCGTATCATTGAAATTTACGGTCCGGAATCATCCGGTAAAACCACATTAACGCTGCATGCGATCGCAGAAATGCAGAAAACAGGCGGCACGGCTGCCTTCGTTGATGCCGAGCACGCCCTGGACCCGGATTACGCTGAAAAACTGGGCGTCAATATCGACGACCTGCTGGTCTCCCAGCCAGACACCGGTGAGCAGGCACTGGAAATCACCGACATGCTGGTACGTTCCGGTGCGGTGGATATCGTGG
>JABURN010000075.1 GCA_014762585.1 Methylophaga sp. | reverse complement strand
TGCCCAAACGCATGGAAGAGTATCGGGATCGTTTTGCGCATCACTGGATCCTGGAGATGAACAATGACGGTGTGGACGAAGCGCGCGCTTATCTCACCGAATTCTTCAAGAATCATGACGGTGACTTCTTTGAGTGCACCAAGCGCGAAGGTGAAAAAGCGATTCTGAATCGTTTTGTCGCCGGGGGGGCCGTCGGACGTTATCACATTATGAAACGCAAGCAGTTCGGGCCGATGATGACTATCGACGTGGCACTGCGGCGTAATGAGGAACAATGGCTGGAAGTGCTGCCACCGGAAATTGAAGACAAGATTGAAGCCAAGCTCTATCTCGGCCATCTGTTCTGTCACGTGATGCATCAGAACTATATTCTGAAAAAAGGTGTGGATGCCAAAGCCCTGAAACAGCAACTGCTGGCGTTTTTTGATGCGCG
This sequence comes from Methylophaga sp., assembly GCA_014762585.1. Taxonomy (GTDB): domain Bacteria; phylum Pseudomonadota; class Gammaproteobacteria; order Nitrosococcales; family Methylophagaceae; genus Methylophaga. The sequence continues at coordinate 3,744 of JABURN010000075.1, read as the reverse complement.
TGGTGCCGAGTATCCGGCTGAGCATAATGTGGGTCAGGAATATTTTGCCAAGGACGCGTTAAAGACCTTTTACCGCAAACTGGATCCGACCAATTCCTTTAATCCGGGTATTGGTAAGACCAGTAAATTGAAATACTGGGGCGAAGCCGGCAAGCCTCAAAACTGACAGGCAAAAAAAAGCCCGCACCCTCGACCAGAGGGTGCGGGCTTTTTTATTTGCTTAGTAAAGCACCCGCAGGCGAATCGTGCCTTCGACACTTTGCAGGTGTTCGAACGCCAGCGTCGAATCAAACTCGGCGACATCAATCAGCAGGTAACCGATTTCATCCTTGGTGGTCATGCTTTGTGCCAGGATGTTGATATCGTGCTCAGCAAACAGTCTGTTGACGCTGGACAGTACGCCCGGCTGATTGTGGTGAATATGCAGCAGACGGTGCGTATTGGGTCTTGGCGCCAAGGCAATTTCCGGGAAGTTCACAGCAGAAACGGTGGTACCGTTCTGGGCAAACTGGATAAACTTATCCGCAACTTCCAGACCGATATTGGCCTGCGCTTCGACGGTGGAACCACCAATATGCGGTGTCAGAATGACGTTGGAGAAGCCACGCAGGCGTGATTCCAGCGGTTCGTCATTAGACTTGGGTTCGGTCGGGAACACGTCAATCGCTGCACCGGCAAGACGCTTTTCTTCCAGCGCTTGCACCATATCATCGATATCGACACAGGTACCGCGGGCTGCATTGATAAAGATCGCGCCCGATTTCATTTTGTCGAACTCGGCCTTGGTCATCATGTTTTTGGTCGATTCCAGTTCCGGCACATGCAGCGTCACAACGTCAGATAAGCGCAGCAGTTCATCCATGCTGTCGACCTGGGTCGCATTACCCAGTGGCAATTTGGTGACCACATCGTAATAGATGACATTCATGCCCAAGCTTTCTGCCAGCACAGACAATTGTGAACCAATGCTGCCGTAACCCACGATACCCAGGGTTTTACCGCGGGCTTCGTAGGATTTGTCAGCCGATTTCGGCCAGGTGCCGTTGTGTACACTCCAGTTTTTCTCGGGGATACCACGCAGCAACAGGATCAACTGACCAATCACCATTTCGGCGACAGAGCGGGTGTTGGAATAAGGCGCATTGAAGACCGGAATACCTTTCATCTTCGCGGCTTCCAGATCGACCTGGTTGGTGCCGATACAGAAGCAACCAATAGCAGTCAGACGATCCGCTGCGTCCAGTACTTTCTGGGTCAGTTGGGTTCTGGAGCGAATGCCGACGAAGCGAGCGCCTTTGATTTTTTCAATCAGCGAGGCTTCATCCAAAGCATGGGAAACGTATTCGATATTGGTAAAGCCGGCTTTTTCCAGCGACTCAACGGCATTTTTGTGCACGCCTTCCAGCAATAAAAATCGCGTGTCAGACTTTTTATTAGGTTGTAGTTCCATAGCGAAGTGTCTAAGTTCCGATAAATGGGCGATATAACCGCGCAACTCTAACATAATCAAGCAGTTTTAGATACTGCCAAATCAGCGTGTCAGGGCGATTATGGGCTGTTTGTGACGGGGTAATCAGACTTGGGAATCGCTTTATTTGGGCATCAGAGCTTCGCCATGGAAACTCACGCCGTCCCAGCCGCTTTGCATTAAGTTACGGATATTCTGGTGATCCTCTCCCTCTGGATTGCCCAGCACATCCTCGCGGTAAAACTTGCCGAAGCAGGCCAGGGTTTCATCGACACTGAGTCCATTCAACTGGCCAAATGCCAGGATTTTGCAGGAACCGTTGTTCTGACCTGCTTCGTTGAGTATCTCGCCATTTCGGAAGGTGGTCGGGGTGAAGTTATAGTTCGACTCAATTACCGTCATGCTGTCTTCGAATTGAATGGATTCCGGTTCATCTTTAAGTCGGTCCAGAAAGGCCTGTAATTGCATCTTGTCTCCTGCAGGTTAATCGTAAAAACGGGTAAAGCTGTCGTGATATTCGCGATTGGTGCGATATTGGTTAATCGCAGCCTTGCTGTCTTCGTATCCCAGTGCCATGCCGCAAAGCAGAGTCGACTCAGCGGGAATATCGAGAAAGCCTTTGACCAGCGGTGCATATTCGGCCAGGGCCGCCTGCGGGCAGGTCGCCAGTCCGGCATCAACGGCCGCTATCATAAAGGATTGCAGGAACATGCCAAAATCGATAAACGAACCGGTCTGCATCACGTCCTCCATCCAGAACAGCAACATCACCGGCGCATCAAAAGCGCGATAGTTGGCGGCCCACTGGGCTCTCTGTGCGGCTTTATCCTTTCTGTCGATACCCAGGCTCTGATACAACTGCAGACCGCAGGCGCGACGGCGGCTGAGATAGGGCTCCTGCCATTCCAGCGGATAGTATTCATAGTCTGGCTCTGGCTTGACGCCGGCTTCAAAAGCACCGGTGATCTGCTGGCACAACTGCTGTTTACTGTTGCCGGTGACCACTGCTACCTGCCAGGGTTGGGTGTTCGCCCCTGACGGGGCATGGCTGGCGATATCCAGTAAAAAGCGGATTTGATTTCTATCCACTGCATCAGGCAGAAAACGGCGAACCGAATGGCGTTGCCGGATGGCGTCGCTGGCTTTCATTTAACGATACTCTCGGCTTCTTTGATTCGTGAAATAAACCATAGCAGTATCAGGCAGATGCCGACCAGCATCAATTGCAGACCGGTGCGACCCCAGAGTACGGCAATGGAAATACCGAAAGTCAGAATAATCAGTAAATAGACTTTTTTCTTCACGCTGCGTCGCATTGTATGGGTGTTTTCCCATTGCTGCAGTGGCGGACCGAACCATTTGTGATGGAGCAGCATACGGTGAAAGCGCGGTGAGTTTTCAGCGAAACAGGCGAGCGCGAGAATCAGAAACGGGGTGGTGGGCAGCAATGGCAACACGGCGCCGATAGCACCCAGCAAGACGAACACCCAGCCCAGACTGATAAAAAGATATTGTTTGAGTTTTTTTCGCATCACATCATCTGAGCAGGTTCAGCTGCCTTGAATTGTATGACTATGATAGCGGATTAAGTCTGCCGGGATGAACCTTGTCCCGGCAGATCTTCAGGCACGCGACATGAACTTACCGCTGTCGGTATTGACCCGGATGACTTCACCATTTTCGATGTATTCCGGCACCTGCACTTCCAGGCCGGTAGACAGGGTGGCCGGCTTGGTTCGGGCTGCGGCAGTGGCTCCCTTGATGCCCGGTGCAGTGTCGACAATCTGAAGATTAACGGCTGCCGGCAGTTCAATCGCCACCAGCTGACCATCCAGTAACACTGCGACGATATTATCCAGTCCCTCACTGATAAAGCCGCGCTCTTCCTCAATATCAGCACTGTCTATCATGAACTGCTCAAAACTCTCGTTATCCATGAATACGTAACTGTTGCCATCCAGATAGGAGTACTGCACCAGCCGTCTCTCACAGTCGACATCTTTCAGAAAGTCTTCGCCTTTCAGTGATTCATCGCGCTTCTGGCGGGTTTTGAGATGATTGAAACGGATTTTGTATAGCGTCGACGCACCACGTGAAGACGGGTTACGAACTTCAATCTGACTGACCACATAAGGCTCAGCAGCCAGTTCCACCACCATCCCGCGTTTGAGTTCACTGGCCTTGGGCATAACAGGTTCCGGATAAAGAAAAAATCGCATTATACCCCAGCGGTCGATAGTGTCATCAGGGTAATGGTGATATAAACTGACTTTGAT
>JABURN010000136.1 GCA_014762585.1 Methylophaga sp. | reverse complement strand
CGGCTGGAAATGGATTTGATCGAACAGGCGCTGGAAATGGCGGCGGGTAAACGTTCCAAGGCAGCGCGTCTGCTCGGCATCAGTCGCGATACCCTGCTGTAACGGATGCAGAAATATAATCTGTCCTCATGAAGCTTGTTTGCGGCTTGGGCTAATGCCAAAATCGTCTGCAAATTGAATCAACTGGGGAAATCCTGTGAAACAGTATCTGGCATTGTGCCAACGCATCATTGATGAAGGTGAGTGGATAGAAAACAAACGCACCGGAAAACGCTGCCTGACGGTGATTAATGCCGATCTGGAATATGATGTCGCCAATAATCAGTTCCCCCTGATTACCACCCGCAAAAGTTACTGGAAAGCGGCCATCGCCGAGATGCTGGGCTATCTCAGAGGTTATGACAATGCGGCCGATTTCCGTGCGATTGGCTGTAAAACCTGGGATGCCAACGCCAATGACAACCCCGACTGGCTGAATAATCCGCATCGCCAGGGCGAGGATGACATGGGCCGGGTCTATGGCGTGCAGGGTCGTCGCTGGCAGAAACCGGATGGCAGTACCCTGGATCAACTGCAGAAGATTGCCGATCATCTGAAGCAGGGCATTGATGATCGTGGTGAGATCCTCACTTTTTATAATCCTGGAGAGTTTGACATGGGCTGCCTGCGCCCGTGTATGCATACCCATACTTTTTCAGTACTGGGCGATACCCTCTACCTGACTTCTTATCAGCGCTCCTGCGACGTCCCTTTGGGGCTGAATTTTAATCAGGTGCAGGTGTTTTTCCTGCTTAAAATCATGGCGCAGATCAGTGGCCTCAAGCCGGGCAAGGCTTATCACAAGATCGTGAACGCCCATATCTACGAAGATCAGCTGGAACTGATGCGCGATGTGCAGCTCAAGCGCGAGCCCTTTCCCTCACCCAAACTGCATATTAATCCGCAAATCCAATCATTACAGGATCTGGAAACCTGGGTCACGCTGGCTGACTTTGAAGTCGAGGGCTATGAGTATCACCCGCCAATTGCCTATCCATTCTCAGTATGAATAGTTGAGACACAGAAGCAGGAGGAGTCAAACATGTCACGTCCGCTTTATATTGTCTGGCAGGAGTCATTTATCCAGGGCGAACCCATCATTGATGAACAGCATCATGGGGTTCTGGCTACCATTAACACCCTGCACTATTTCATCCAACAGGGTCATGACCTGAAAGATTTGCTACCCACCATTAAGATTTTGATAAGTTTTTTAGTGTTTCATTACAAAACAGAGGAGGGCATTCTCCGCTCAACTGAATACCCTGAAATTGAATCTTATGATGAGGAAATGAACAGGGTGATTGACGAGTTTAAATTAGTTTGTGAAAAGGCCAGGGTAGAGCAGAGTCCAGAGCTGGTTCTGGGATACCTGAAGACATGGTGGCAAAAACATTTGAAACATCACCAGGACATTACGCCGTTTTTACACAATTGGAGTGGAGAATACTGCCGTGTCAATAAATAAAGCCGGAACTTTCAATGACAAAAGAACATGACTCTTTGACTTCGTACCCTGTTTGGGATCGCAGCATCCGTTGGTTTCACTGGATTAATGTATTGGCAGTGCTGACGCTGATGGCGATCGGGCTGGTGATCATGAACAGCAAGGCGCTGGGCATCACTGATGACGGCAAAATTCTACTGAAAACCTGGCATGTGTATGTGGGCTATGTGTTTGTGCTGAATCTGCTGTGGCGGATTGTGATGGGCTTTGCCGGCAATCGCTTCAGCCGCTGGTCGGCCATTCTGCCGCTGGGGCAGCAATATAAACAACAACGCCGTACCTTCTTTGAGAGACTCAAGCAGGGTAAAGAGGTCGGCTTTATGGGACATAATCCGCTGGCGCGCTGGATGGTGACGATCCTGTTTGTCATGCTGGCCACGATGGCTGTCACCGGGCTGGTACTGGGCGGGACTGATGTATATAAACCGCCATTTGGCAGCTATTTCAAGTCCTGGGTGGCGGAGAGCCCCGCGACACTGGAGCAAGTGAAACCCTATTCTGAGATGGGGGTGAACCAAGCAGCTTATAAAGAGATGCGTGATTTCCGTTCGCCATTTAAGGAAATCCATGAATACGGCTTTTTTGTGCTGGCGGCGCTGATCATTTTGCATCTTTTCGGGGTGATTATCACCGAGTGCCGCGAGCGCAATGGTCTGATTTCAGCCATGTTCACCGGCCGCAAGGTATTCAGGGAAAAACCGCTGGATCTGGAAGACTAGTACAGCTGTCCCTGCTGAGCCAGTGAGGTGGTGTCCGCGTCGCCGACGATAATATGATCGAGCACGCGGATATCCACGAGTGCCAGCGCCGACTGAATGCGCTTTGTGATCTGAATATCGGCTTGACTCGGCTCGGCGACACCTGACGGGTGATTGTGGGCCAGAATCACTGCTGCAGCATTTTGTTGCAACGCCTGTTTCACGACTTCCCGGGGATAGACGCTGGCCCCGTCGATGGTGCCGCGAAACAGTTCCTCAAAATGCAGAAGCCGGTGCTGATTATCAAGATACAGGCAGGCAAACACTTCAAACGGATAGGGGCGCAGCCGCTGCTTCAGATAAAGCTGGGTGGTGGCGCAGTCGGTGAAAGCATCACCGCGGCTCAAGGTCGATTCCAGATGGCGCCGACCCATTTCGAGGACGGCCTGTAATTGCACAAACTTGGCTTCGCCCAGGCCGTGGCCCTGACAGAAACTGCTTTTATCGGCTTCCAGCAAAGCCCGCAGGCTACCGAACTCCGACAGTAATTGCCTTGCCAGATCGACAGCGGACACACCAGTGACCCCGGTGCGCAGAAAGATCGCCAGTAGCTCTGCATCCGACAGGCTGGGCGCGCCGGCTCTGAGCAGCTTTTCACGCGGGCGATCATCGGCAGGCCAATCCTTGATTGCCATGATTCACTTCCTTGTCATTCAATTGCTTAACACTATATTTGCTGTTGTTAGTAAAAACAAACACTTGTCTATACTAAAAGGCTGAAAAATAGTATCCTGTGCGCCCTTTGACTGTAAGCGATTTTATGGCTGGCAAACTTTATATCCGAACTTTCGGCTGTCAGATGAACGAGTACGACTCGAACAAGATGGCCGAGGTGCTCGCGGCGTCGCACCAACTGGAACCGACCGACATCGCCGAAGAGGCTGATGTGCTGCTGCTTAATACCTGCTCGATTCGGGAAAAAGCGCAGGAAAAGGTGTTCCATCAACTGGGCCGCTGGAAGCGCTGGAAAGATAAAAAGCCCAACCTGGTGATTGGGGTCGGTGGCTGCGTTGCCAGTCAGGAAGGCGAGGCGATTCGTCAACGTGCGCCATATGTAGATCTGATCTTCGGCCCGCAAACCCTGCATCGCTTACCGGCAATGCTGGAAGAGGTCAAAATCAGCCGCAAGCCCAGCATTGATATTTCTTTCCCGGAAATCGAGAAGTTCGACAATCTGCCAGCCCCCCGTGCCGATGGTCCCACTGCCTTTGTCTCGGTGATGGAAGGTTGCAGCAAGTACTGCACTTTCTGTGTCGTGCCCTACACCCGCGGTGAAGAAGTCAGCCGTCCTGTGGGGCCGATCCTGCGTGAAATTCGACAACTGGCAGCGCAGGGCGTGCGCGAAATCAATTTGCTGGGCCAGAACGTCAATGCCTATCAGGGCATTATCGAAGGCGAGGAAACCGCCGACCTGGCGCTATTGATTCATTATGTCGCCGCGGTTGAGGGCATTGAGCGGATCCGCTTTACCACGTCGCATCCTGTCGAGTTTTCCGACAGCCTGATTGAGGCTTTTGCTGAAGTGCCGGAACTGGTCAATCATCTGCATCTGCCGGTTCAGTCAGGTTCGGATAGAATCCTGACCATGATGAAGCGTGGTCATACCGCCAAAGAGTACCTGGAGAAAATCCAGCGGATTAAGGCGATTCGTCCGGACATCAGCATGTCGAGTGACTTTATTGTCGGCTTCCCCAATGAGACCGAGGAAGACTTCAAGGCCACCATGGACCTGATTAACGAAGTTGAATTCGATCACTCTTTCAGCTTTATTTATAGCGCCCGTCCCGGCACGCCGGCAGCGGCTTTTCACGATTCGGTACCCGAGGATTTGAAAAAAGAACGTCTGCAGATCATGCAAGACCGCCTGCGTGAACTGGAAGA
>JABURN010000002.1 GCA_014762585.1 Methylophaga sp. | reverse complement strand
GAAATCGGACAGTTGTCCCTGCCGGGACAACCTCTGTATGGCATAGAGCACTCTAACAACGGGCTGATTACCTTCCCTGGCGGCGTCCCGATTGTCGATAAGGATGGCTATATGTCCGGTGCCATTGGTGTCAGCGGTAGCTCAGTTGAAAATGACAACCTGGTAGCAAGAGCCGGAGTCGAAACCATCGGCGTCTGTGATTTACCAGATCACCCGTGGAGAACCTGAGAACATAAATGATCCAGTTCTTCCTTAATGATCTAACCCCTGCTGGCCGTACTATAGCTCGCGAGCGGAACGGTCAGCAGGGCTTACTCTGAAGGTTTGTCTTCGTCTTGCTCAATAGATTGAGCCTGCTTTTCTGTTGGCTTGTTTAAGTCTGTCGCTGAAGAAACCCGGTTACGACCATTACGTTTAGATAGATATAAAGCGGCATCAGCTGTGCTGATGATGCCTTCCCAGCTTTCACCATGAACCGGAAAAGTGGCGACACCCCATGATGCGGTAATCGTCGGTAGGTTGGTGCCGCTGATATTGACCTCGAGGTTGGTTGTCAGTTGTCGTAGGATTTCTGCACGCTCCAGCCCCTGTTCATGGGTTGCGCCGACGAGCAGGATCAGAAACTCTTCACCACCATAACGACAAATCACATCCTCGCCTCTGACATGGGTCTGAAGATGGCTGGCGAAGGCTTTGATAACAGCATCACCGGCTTGGTGGCCGTATGTATCATTGAAGGATTTGAAATGATCGATATCGGTCATCACCACGGTGAACTGACTCTCCATACGACGGGCACGAACTTGCTCCCTGGCAATACTCTCTTCCAGATATCTTCGATTAAACAGTTGCGTCATCGGATCGCGGATACTGTGTTCACGCAGCGCCTCCCGCAGGAATATCCCCGACAGTGCCGCGCTGATGTGATGAATCAGGGCATCAGAACGCTCACGCACCTCAGGCAGCAGCTTCTTGTCGTCAAGCCTCAGGTGAAGCATCCCGATCGTTTCACTCTGAGAGATCAGCGGCACACATAAACTCGCCCGGTCATCCTGATTAAGGTGACCACAGCTCAACTCATGCTCAATATCTTTAACTTCATGGGTTTTACCCCGTCTGAGGGCCCAGCAGTCACGTGGTTCCATTGCCTCCTCGAATACAACGTTGCCATCGTTCCAGTTAGTGGCCAGATGCAAAAGATTTCTTGAGCTACGCATGATGTAAAGCGCGCCACTGCATTCAGGAAAGAGGCGTTGCATGTAGTGCCGAAACAGCTCGTGCGCCTCAGTCACTGTAGAACAGGACTGCAGGTTACTGCTGAACTCATTGATGCTGGCAATTTCGGCCGTTTTGTTATTAACCTCATCCATTAACTGTGCATTGCGGCCGGTGGCTTTGTGCACAACACGATAGGCCATAGTCAGCAACAATAAATTGAGTATTGCGGCGCCCAATAACAGATGGATCATTTGCTCTGCATTATGTTCAGCCATGGCAGCACGTTCTGCGATAAAACGTCGCTCATCCTGATTAATCTGCTCAGCAATATCACGCAAATCATCCATCATCTGCTTGCCTTCTTGACTTATCAGCGACTGTTTGACTGCTTCAAGGCCTTTTTCATAGGGCATCGCCAATTTTGATTCCAACTGCCCGATTCTTTTATTAATCAGAATTAATAAGCGGGGTATATGATTGACTGGCGTTGATGGCATAGACGCATCCAGTTGCTCAAGCTTTGCCATCTCATCACCCAACTTGCTGACAGTATCCTGCACTTCCTCCCTGTAAATCTCCTCACCGCTGAGGAAAAAAGCCCGCTGACTGGCTTCAGCCTGAACCATAGAACGAACTAGGCTCTGAACCAGGATTATTTGCTGATTGCCCAGCGAGGCCATCTGGCGATTTTCCTGCTCTGTGCGAGCCTGTAGGTAAGCCAGTAATGTCAGCAAGATAATGCTGAGTATTGTCATGCCGAAAATAAATAAAAGCAGGCGTTGTAGGCTATTGGTATCTTTGAAAATCATATGGTTAATTTACAGACGCAATGCAGGACTTCCAACAGTGGCATGCATCATTTTTGTGAACTGATTCAGGAAAAACCTTTCATCAACGTCTGAATGAGTGTCTCTCGCCCAGACAATGGAAACTTTGGATTACCCATTCTGGCTTGTTTAGCGCTTGATCTAAGTAGCTTCAACCCCGTTAAGTAAAATCGTCAGAACACACTATTCTGCATCGTTATATATCACCGGCATCTTTCCTTTCCAGACAGCCCAGAGGTCGGGATTGGTCGCCAAGTTGGCCATAAAATCAGCTACGTTTTCCCGGCTAGTGGTGCCCGGATCAAAAATATAGAGTACACGAGCCGTCGCAGGCAACGATGAAAAGATCCATTCAAGCTGAAAGTAAAGCCCATCATGAACAGGTGCCAGTTTCTGTTGCTGCGCTTCATAGCCAGCAGCCTGTTTATCGAAAACGGTATTGAGTCCTTCTTGATTCATATCGCTTTTATCCTGCTTGCTATCAATATACTCCGCATTTCTTCGTTCCCGCCCTTCTTGGGCAATTAATCCAGTATCTGATTCACCGTGCTCCAACCATCAATCCAGTGAAACGAACACAGTGACCAGCTGTGAGGAAGAACAAGCTGTAAACAGCCCGCCACGGTCGATTGACGACCTTGCTTATGTAAGAAATGGGAGTGGAGCGCGCCCATACATCCACCACCGGGAAGGCAGCAGGCTAACGCAGACAAAAGACAGCGCCCCTGTTAAGCCGATTAGTGTTGAACAATATCCAGCAATCTGAATGCTTCCAGGGTAAGCGCTTTTCTCAACGCCAAATCTGAGCTTTGCTTTATCTCAATGTGGTTGGCAAAAAACCAGGTTTGATTGTTAACAACCAGATACCCCACATACCATCCATCTTTACCGGACCAGCCAGTTTTCGACCAGATTTTTACAGCGCTGTTACTGTCGGAGAGCATAATCTGCTTCAAGGTTTTTATATGTTGTTGCTGTATAGGTAGCGTCTCTGAATAGACCTTTCGCAGAAAGCGGATCTGATCTTTCAGTGAGACCCTCAAATCACCGTCCAGCCAAAATCGTGTGATTTCACTGCCGGTTAATTGATTTCCGTAATCAAAATCACTGAGGTACTGATGGTATTTCTGATCGCCAACCATTTTGGCATAACGTTGATAGCACCACACGCACGAAACTTGAAAGGCTGTCTTCAGTGTTTGATCACCGTTCCATGGCTCATAATCACGCTCAACCCCATCCCAGGCAATCACTTCCGAGGCATCTTTAATCAAACCTTCCTCAAGTATGATGAGCGTGTTGGGAATTTTAAATGTCGAAGCAGGGATGTAACTTGCTTCGTTATTCACGTTGTATTGATACTTTAATTTTCCATCAGCAGACTCAATCAGTATTGAGCCTTCAACGTTGTTGTCTTGGTACAGGCTTTCAAGCTGACTCTCCGAAGCATATACGTTGGCTGAGAGCATCCATACAAAAAGAAGTCCTAAATACTGCATATTCATCCTGATTTTTAAATCTGAGTGGCGTAACGCTCTCACATTATGTTTTATACCATGATTGGTAGCCGGGATTAGCGTCCTTCATATCGGTGTATAACCACACCATGCGATCTACAAACCATGCCTTAAAAATCATTATCCACACATTGCCGAGAACCAAAACCCAGAAGTCCAGCGCATACAAGCCATAAATGAAGATTGGAAGACCGATAGCTGATAAACACTGCAAGACCCGGCAGACTGTTCGATGGTGATGCGGAATAGCTATGTTTTTGCGGTTGAGATAAATCCGCTCTCCAAAGGTGCCCATTGAGGCCCAGTTATTTGTTGTGCTTGGCACATTAAATAGTCGTGGATTCAGCCATACCCACAATATGGCCAGAAAGATTGGTGCTATGGAATAAGCGCCAATCCAGTCTCTCGACCAGAATGCAATGGAAATGATCGGTAAGGTCGTAAACCTTGTGTACACGCTCCATGGGTTGGCGTGCCTCATCCATAAATCATCAGTCATGGACATTGATTCTTCCGCGAGTTTAAGAATATCCATGCGCGCTCCTGGAAACATAAGACTTGGTTTTGCGGCGAATCGGAACGCAGTATAGATGCGTCCGCAAACAGCCACTGGTTATGAAATGGTAGTTCAATCAGGCAA
>JABURN010000169.1 GCA_014762585.1 Methylophaga sp. | reverse complement strand
CAGAAGCATTAAACCTGGTGGAAGAAAAAATTCGGCTGCAACAGGCAGCCGAGGCCGGCAATGCTGTTGACAAGGCACACAAGGAAAAACACAAAAGCGACTGGGCCGAAAAATTACTGAGCAGCCTGAAACTGCGCAAAAAGCCTGCGGCCCATCTGCCAGCTATAGAATTTCAAGTGCCCGAACCAGTCCCCCAAAGTCAGGTTGATACCATCAAAGACCCCAGCCTGCTGGAAGCCTGGGTCAACCAGTTACCTAAAGATGCCAATCAGCGTGCCTCCACCCTACTCAAGAACATCACCCCGCTCTGCAGTATCAAATTAAAACCGATGCTGATGCTGCAATTACTGGAGATCTACCGTGCCGCGATCCAGGATTTACTGTTTACCCGGGATATCTCTGCGGTAAAAAGAGATCTTTATGTCACCACTGAAAATTTACGTGCGATACGCAGCGTCAGTGACTTAATTGCCAAACTCAGTATCGGTTACCAGCAGCTTGCCCGTCAGCCTTATGAACAGGGAGCAACCCCAGCCAATGACAATCTGCTGCTGTTCTGTCTGAACCGTGCTGCCGAACAGCAGGCCCTGCTTATACTGCATGCCTTTCAGTACTACCGCAAAGCCCCCCCGGGTGCTTGGCACTGGCTACACCAGCAATACCTTTATCAGGAGCAGGCCGGGACACTTCATCAATCGGTGACCTTGAAAGAAAAGTATCAGAGTCAGAGCTTCCATGAGTTTTACCTACAAATCACGCTGACAGCATTAGCCGATCCATACAGTCTGGCCCGTTTTGATGTGTTCAGACTGTTCCGGCTGATGACCGAGTTCACTGACAAAGTAGAAACCGCTATGCTCAGTGATAAATTAATCAACACCACCAGTAATTTCATGCTGACCGGTCATTTCTGTATTGATGCCGATAGTGACCAAATGCCGCAGCCGATGGTGAAAACACCGACCAGCGTTCGCCAGCGTGCAAATACTCGCCTGTTGAATACGCAACCTGCACTCTTACATGTAGAGAATTTGTTCAAGGATGCCAAATCACGGCCCCAAGCTTCGCTCGATGCTGAACTCAGACTGCTGAAAAAAATCATTCCCCAGCTCAACACCACGCATGAGCGTCGCTATCACCGGCTGGACTCTGCAAAGCATCGAACTGTAAAGCTGGTTCATGGTATCAACGCCATACACCAGAGCCTGCGTGGCGATATGACCAACGCCCTTGAGTGGCACATGGCGAATCAGAGCAGTGGTGGCATGATGGCGAAACGCGCCACTGAAGGCTGTTACCCGCTGAATATAGGTGATTTTGTCGGTATTTTCGAACAGGACCTTGCTGTCAAACTGGCCACTGTAAGATGGCTTTTCACTGACATGGACTCAGAAACAGTTGTTGGCCTCGAACTTATTGAGGGCAAACCTGTCCCCGTATTTTGTACCCCTGATGGTGAAGCGGAACAGCACCCCGCTCTGATTATGCCGAATGACAAGCCACAGGAGCCGGCCGCCATGATCACAGAAAAAGGACTCTACTCGCCCAAACGACGGCTTAGGGTGAAAGACCATGGTGAACCTTATGTGATTGTGGCGAGTGGTATGATTGATAGTACGCTGGATTACGAACTGTTTAACTTCACCGTTAAGCAAGGTTCATAAAACCGCCATCATGCCCTATCATGATGGGGTATTGCAGGATTTCTCTTCATAAATGGAACATTGACTATGCGCATTGCCCTAAAACTCCTTTTCGCCATTATTTTGATCATCGTGGCCGGTCTGGTCGCATTGCCATTTGTCGTAGACCCAAATGACTACAAAGACGAAATTTCAACCCAGGTAGAGAAAGTCACTGGACGTAACCTGACCCTGCAGGGTGATATCGAATTATCCGTCTTTCCCTGGATTGCTCTGGAACTGGGTCCGCTCTCTCTGAGTAATGCCGAGGGCTTCAAAGCCGATTCATTTGCCAAGGTGGAACAGGCAGAAATCCGAATCAAGCTGATGCCGCTGCTGAAGAAACAGTTGGAAATGGACACCGTGGTTCTGGATGGCTTGGTTCTCAATCTGGAGACCAACAAGGAAGGCCAGACCAATTGGGATGATCTCACTCAGGCCGACGAAGTGGTTGAAGAAAAAGCGCAACCCAGCCAGGAAAAAGGTGGGCCGGCATTGGCGGCTGTGAGCATTGCCGGAGTCAAACTGAGCAACGCTAATATCCTTTGGTCTGATGCCTCTCAAGGCGTCAATTACCAGCTACGTAACCTTAACCTGACTACTGATCCGCTGGTACCCGGTGAGCCGACCTCGCTGGATATGGCTTTTGACCTGATAAGTGCCAAACCGGAAGTGAAAGCCCATGTGACACTGAACACTGAAGTCATGGTCGACATGGAAAAACAGCAATACGCGCTGACCGATTTGAGTTTTACCACCATCGCTCAGGGCAAGGCGCTGCCATTCTCGCAAGCGGATCTCGCTCTTGAGGGTGATATCAACGCCGATATGGCGCAGCAACTGGTGACCGTCAGCGATATGGTTCTCACCGCCAAAGCCAACAACGATAAACAAACTATCGACGCCAAATTAACCGGCAAGGTCAACAGCAATCTTGCCAGTCAACAGACCACCATAGACGGACTCAATCTGACAGCGGATATTCAAGATCCGGCATTGCCTGGCGAACAGGCACAGTTGGAGCTGAGCACTAATGTCAATGCCAATCTTGAACAACAGACCGTCACTTTGTCAGCACTGCGTCTCAAGTTACAGGAGTTGCTGATGGAGGCCGACATCAAAGCCAGCAATATCATGGATGAGAATCCTGGCTTTGCCGGCAATATTCATGTCCAGCCCTTCAATCTGCGTAAGCTGGCCAACGACATGAACATCGAACTGCCAGCCATGGCTGATAAAAGCACGCTGGAAAATGTTGAACTTCGCGCAGAACTTGAAGGCTCGACTGCCAGCGTCAATGCCAAGGATCTCAACCTGACGCTCGACCAGAGCAAGCTCACCGGCCAGTTTGCCGTTAACAATTTCAGTAACCCCGGCTTTAATTTCAACCTGAAGCTGGATCAAATTGACCTGGACCGTTATCTGCCGCCAGTAGAAGAAGGTGAAGCCAAACCAGCCGCATCTCCTGCTAGCCAGGCGGCTGGCGGTCCTAGCCAGCTTCCGCTGGAAACACTGCGTCAAATCAATGCCAAGGGCAAAATTGATATTGGCAAAATGACAGCCAGCGGTCTGACCAGCCAAAACATTCATGTCACTATTAACGCTGAAAACGGCCTGGTAAAGCTGACACCGATGCGCGCTGACCTGTATCAGGGTCAATATAACGGTAATGTCAGCCTGGATGCGCGCGGTGACAAACTTAAACTCGCGATCGACGAGAGTGTTAAAGGCGTGCAGGCTGAACCACTGCTGAAAGACATGACCGGTGAAGCTAAAATCACGGGCACTGCGAATGCGAGCGCCAAACTCAGCGGTACTGGCGCCACTGTCGACGAGATCAAGCAGACTCTCAGTGGGAGCGGTGGCTTCTCGTTTACCGATGGAGCCCTGAAAGGCATCAATATCGCCGATGCCATTCGCAAAGCCAAAGCAGCCCTGTCAGGACAAAAACCGGCTGAATCCGATGCTCCGGTTCAGACTGACTTCTCGACCCTGAGTGGGACATTCACGGCCAATAAGGGCGTGATTGATAATCAGGACCTAGCACTGAAATCTCCACTGTTACGCATCAACGGCGCCGGTCAGGCAAGCCTGCCCAAGGAAACCATTGATTACAGCCTCAAGGTTGCTGTGGTCGGCACGATTGCTGGTCAGGGTGGTAAAGAACTGGCTGAGCTCAAAGGGCTTACCATCCCGGTTAAAATTACCGGGACCTTCAATAGTCCCAAACCGAGCGTTGATCTGGCGAGTATGGTCAAGGACAAAGCCAAGGAAGAACTTAAGGGCAAAGCTGAAGAGAAGCTGAAGGAAAAACTGGGGGATGACCTCGGTGGTCTTTTGGGTGGTGCGCTCGGTACGAAATCAGATTCTGAAAAACCAGCCAGTCAGTCTGAAACCGGACAAACTGACAGCAGCGGTGAAGAAACCACTGCTGAAGAAGCGCCGGCTGAAGAAGAGAAAGCACCTGAAAAACAACTGGAAGATGCCGTTAAGGACAAACTGAAAAACTTCTTCTAGTGAATCTGT
>JABURN010000188.1 GCA_014762585.1 Methylophaga sp. | reverse complement strand
TCAGCTTGGCCAGATCCTTCACTTCATGCTGCTCACGGACAACACCATATAAATCCGGTGCTGTAATACCGGCTTCCAGCACCATTTTTTTGGTCTGAAGTTTGTCATCAACCAAGGGGTAGAGATGCCGGGAGTTATAGCGGCTGATGTAGGAGATGTTACGTCTGTTCATGCCCAGCACGCCTTTTTTGGCGAGCTTGCTGGGATGAACGTAACGTTCTCTGATTTCCTTGAACCAGTTGAGTAAAGGTCCGCTCATTATTTGTCCTCAACCATCGGCTTGAAGCGTTTCAGCTCCAGCAGGCGATAACCGGTGTAGTTACCGGCCATCAGCACCAGTGCCATTAACACCAGCTGCAGGCCTAGATAGTTGAAGGTCAGGTGACGGATGAGCTCATTATTCATCGCCAGATAAGCCAGAATCGCGACCAGCAGGGAACCGCCGCCCTGAATCAGTACCTGATGCGGACCTTCTTCTTCCCATAAGATAGACATGCGTTCAATCGTCCAGGCCAGGATAATCATCGGGAAGAAGGTGACCTTCATGCCCTCAGTGAGGCCGAGTTTGTAGGCAATTATCGAGAACAGCGCGATCATGCCTATGACCATGATGATGACCGCCGATATTCGCGCCACCAGTAACAGGTTGAGATAGGACAGGTAAGAGCGGATCATCAGACCCATACCGACAATCAGTAAAAAGCCGATAAGACCGGTCAGTAAACTGGTCTGGATAAAGGCCAGCGCAATCAAAACCGGCATAAAGGTACCCGAAGTTTTAATGCCGACCAGGATTCGCAGAAGCACGACGACCAGCACACCGACAGGGATCAGCAGGATGCCTTTGAACAGCGTCTGCTCTTCCAGCGGCAGGGTATAGAGTGAGAAATTCAGCAGTTCACTCTCAGAGAACTTCTGATTCAAGGCAACGCTGAATGGTTGTTCCTGCTCAATCATCGAGAAGGTGACCATTGAGTTTCTGCCGCCGATGACTTCCAGCACCGGGCCGGAATGATATTCCCATAAAAGCAGATTATCAGGACGGCCCTGCTGACCGGTTTCGGGATTAAACAGCTTGTACTCTTCGTCATCGAAGACCTGAATATAATCAATCAACTCCTGGCGGCGGCGACCGTCTTCCAGAGTCAAAGCATGCACTGCCCGCGCGGGCACACCGGCCTGATGCAACAGTTGCACTACCCAGCTGATTTGTGGTTTGAGCTGAGCCAGTAGTTCGGCATTCTGGGTCTGACTCTGAAATTCCAGAATCAGCTCACGTGCCAGAGTGAATGGTGTTGAGGAGCGTTCCTGTGCCCGATCAAGCAACTGTTTCGCCGCGGTAGCATAGGGTTCTTTTTCAATATTGACCTTGAGCTCTGGTGGCTGACTGGGATTAGGGGGCACGGCATAGGGATCCAGCAGCATATCCACACGGTAGTAGAGGGATTGCTCACCTTTGGCATCACGGATAGACCATTCAGCCCGCTGGCCGCCGTTTTCTTTTTCAGTATAGGCAAGACCGTAGCCTGGACTGGCGGTGTGCTGGCTGAGCTGGGTAAAGCCGGGTTGTGTAGCGGGAATCGCCAGGGAAGCGAGCACTTCGCCGCCATTGGCTTCAAACTCGACCTTGGCCTCAATAGACCATGTCTGGCGTTTTTCTCCCGGCAACCAGGGAATATCGTAAGTGTAATGACGGTGCAGACTGAGACTGATACCGGCAATAATGAGCAAGCCAACCAGCAGATAAAACGGTTTGCGGGATGCCATGTTGATGTCCTTTATTTTTTCTTGGTTTTGCTGACTGCTTCGGGCTGCTCTTTGCCCAGAACGATTTCAGGTTTAGGCTGGACGTTGGTTTTCGCGACATCCACCACCGCGACATCACGCAGAAATTCCCGGCCCAACAATATTGGATAACTCATCTGAGTGCGATCAGTCAGGGTGAATTCGGCGATTTCGGTCATCTTGCCAAGGCGCACAGTCAGGGCGGCTACCGGGCGACGATCGAGCTCTTCTGCAGAAGCTTGTCGAATACGCACGTAACGCACCAGCGGTGCTTCTATCTCGTAACTGTCATCGCTGTCATCCGGTGCCAGGCGGAAACGGACCCAGCGTTTACCATCTTTTTCAAAAGGCGTGATATCGAGGGCACTGATGGAAGAGGTCGTAGCACCGGTATCAATTCGGGCTTCATAAACCCGGTTGACGGACTCTATCCACAGCCATTCAACGCGGCCTACGACAATTTTATTGCCTATGTTGTTGACGCCACTGGCGGTTTCGGCAGGTGCAGGACATTCTGCTGCCTTAGCCGAATTTGAGGTACTGGCGGGCGCTGCCACTACTCTCGGCTGGCGATCCAGCTTATCCTCAACTGCAAGAAGTTTGCTATCAAGCGCCCGTTGCTGCTTTTGGATCTGTTGCAGTTGTTCACTCTGCAAGTCTTGTCGGGTTTTCCATTTCTCGCATTGCTGAGCCATTGACTGAATCAATCGGCTCTCTGTTTCACTTAAAGCTGTATTGAGTTGAGTCGGTGTCAGGCTGGGTGTGGGGGGCGTGCGATTGATACAACCGCTGATAAGTAGTGAAGAGGCGAGCAGACAGAAGGTAATCGGTCTAAGCATGTGAATCCTGTAGGTGAAAAGGCAACACAAAATAACTCCGTATTCTAGCAGAGAGTCTGAGATTAAAGCTGTGTATTAATAGGAACTTTAGCAAATACTCCCGTGAGTTTCCTGTCAGTGCTGTGAGGAATCAGATGTTTTTTGCCAGAGCAGGTGAACATAACGGCCCATGTCGCGATAGGCAGGCAGTCGGCAGTAGCGTTTTTCCAACTCAAAAAGCACATCCATGTCACTGTTTTCACGGGCTTCTTTGCTCATGTAGTCATGAAACACGCGGATGCCTGTGTGGGCACGAAGTTCAAAGCCTAAAGCCTGCATGGCTGCAATCAACTCATGAGGGTATTGCGGGTTGGGTGGTGTCAGCTTGTGGCCCTTGCCGAGGTAACTGTCCTCTAGAATGGGCTTGAGCCGCCAGCCACCTCTGAGCACATTGCCATAGACCATGGCATTACGGTTATAGAACAGCAGCGACAAATAGCCACCCGGCCTGACTTTGTCCGAAATCGCCTCGATTGAAACCAGTGGATCTGCCAGCCACTCAAGCACCGCATGACACAGCACCAGATCAAAATCACCCAGTTGAATAGCCAGCGATTGAGCCGATTGATGATGAAAGCTGGCCTCGAGCCCGGCGCTGGCAAAATTTGCCCGGGCTTTGTCCAGCATCTTTGAGGACAAGTCGCATAGCGTTAATTGATGGCCGAATCCGGCCAGCCAGAGGCTAATCTGGCCCTGACCGCAGCCGGCATCCCAGATCTCGATTGGCGAGCCGTCTGCAAATGGCTGCAGGTCTTCCTGCAGAAGCTGCAACCGCCATGAGCCTTTAACGGTGTCGTAAATCCGGCTTTCGAAACGATCAATCAGATCGTCAAAATTACGATCCTGTTTTACGCTCATTGTTTTCCGGCATCAGTTGGTCGAGCAGCTGGTCCAATGCCACGATGCGGTCCTCGGCTTCAGGCATATCTTCGACAAAACGTAGCTTATCCTGGCCATCCAGCTTGAATTTTTTAGGCTGTTTCTGAATCAGATTGATGATAGTCATCGGGTCGATATTGGGCTCTTCCTCGAAGATCATGCGGCCGCCGGCATCATAGACATCGATTTTACGAATGCCGATGGCCTTGGCTTTAAAACGCAGCTCGTGAATCGCGAACAGGGTTTTCACCTGTTCCGGCAGCAGGCCGAAGCGATCAATCATTTCCACCTGTAACTCATGCAGGGCTTCCATATCTGATGCCGCACCAATGCGTTTGTAGAGCACAAGGCGGGTGTGTACATCAGGCAGATAGTCGGATGGAATCAACGCCGGTACATGCAGGTCAATCTCAACAAAATGGCGGCCCTGACTGGTCAGGCTCGGCTCTTTACCGGATTTCAGTGCGCGTACCGCCCGTTCCAGTAATTCGTTATAAAGATTGAAGCCGATTTCCTGCATCTGGCCGCTTTGTTCATCCCCCAGCAGTTCACCGGCACCACGGATTTCCATGTCGTGGGTCGCGAGGGTAAACCCGGTACCCAGATCTTCAATCGATTCTATTGCCTCCAACCGCTTGACCGCGTCTTTGGTCATGACTTTCTGCGGCGGAGTGATCAGATAGGCATAGGCTCGGTGATGCGAACGACCCACGCGGCCACGGATTTGATACAACTGAGCCAGACCCAGTTTGTCGGCGCGGTCGATAAAGATGGTATTGGCGG
>JABURN010000024.1 GCA_014762585.1 Methylophaga sp. | reverse complement strand
GTGCCCAGTCTTTCCTGACCCAGTGGCAGGTATAGCCATTGGGATAGTGCTGGAGATAATCCTGATGTTCGGGCTCTGCTTCATAAAAGGGACCGGCTTTGACCACTTCAGTCACAATCGGTCCCGGCAGTTTGCCGCTGGCATCGAAGTCTTTAATCACCTCTGAGGCGACTCTAGCCTGATCCTCATTCATACAGAATATCGCTGAGCGATAGCTGTCACCGATATCATTGCCCTGACGGTTTTTGGTGGTGGGATCATGCATGATGAAGAAAAACTTCAGCAGCTCCCGATAACTGGTCTTTTGTGGGTCATAGACAATTTCCAGCGCTTCGGCATGGCCGGTATGGCCCTGTTTGACATCACTGTAGCTGACATCCGGCACATGACCACCGGTAAAGCCGACCCGGGTTCTGAGCACGCCCGGCTGCTTGCGGAACAGCTCTTCCATGCCCCAGTAACAGCCGCCCGCCAGCAGGGCCGTTTCTTCGCTGGCGGCTTTTTTAGCTTCAAATAAATGCTGATATTCGCCGTAGCCTTCTTGTTCAAGTTTATCTGCCGGAATAAACCGCAGACTGGCTGAGTTGATGCAGTAACGCAGGCCGCCACGGTCTTGAGGCCCATCGGGAAATACATGCCCAAGATGCGAATCACCGTGGCGCGAACGCACTTCAGTACGACTCATGCCGTGACTTTCATCCTGATGGTCGGTGACATTGTCAGCTTCGACCGGTTGCGTAAAGCTGGGCCAGCCGGTACCGGAATCAAACTTGTCGGTAGAGGAAAACAAAGGCTCACCGGAGACGATATCGACATACAGTCCCGGCTCTTTGTTATCCCAGAAGGCGTTGTTAAAGGGCGGTTCCGTGCCGCATTGCTGAGTGACCTGATATTGCAGGCGATCCAATTGCTCTATGGCTGAGTCATCTTTTTTATAGCTTTTAGTCATAATCAATTCCGACTTTGTTTTCAGATACCATATTGATGCCTGAACAGGCCAAATGTTTCACTGTAGAATGCATCGATAGCAATAAAACTTAAGGGATAAGCGCACGCATGCTCAAGGTGGTTTACAGCAACAATATGGGATTCCTGGCTGACCACCTGGCCGAACAACAACGCGTGGCGCCGCTCGGGCCATTTGATGCCGAAACCATTCTGGTTCAGAGTAATGAATTGTCGCGCTGGCTTTCCCTGTTCCTGGCGAACCGTCACGGCATCGCCGCCAATCTTCAGTTTCCGTTTCCTTCTGCCTATATCTGGGATTTATTTCGCGAACTCTGGCCGGAAATCCCGCTGCAGTCGCCCTATGCGAAGTCGTCTCTGGCATGGCGGATCTACGCGCTTTTGCCACGCTGTGTTGAAGCGCCCGGTTTTGAACTGGTGGCGGCGTATCTCGGTGACAATCAAGATGAACTCAAACGCTATCAATTAGCAGAGCGCATTGCCGACACCTTTGACCAGTATCTGATGTACCGTCCGGACTGGGTGCAGCGCTGGGAGCGGGGCGAGACCGATAACTGGCAGAGTCAGTTATGGTACTGGCTGACCGAACATGATAATGAGCCCAAGCACCGTGCTTACCTGTTGCAGAAGATGCATGAGCAGCTCAGAAACAATGACTCGCCGCCGCCGGGTCTACCGCCCAGAATCAGCATCTTTGGCATTTCAGCCTTGCCGCCGGTTTACCTGCAGACCTTCGAGCTGCTGGCGAAATTTATCGACATAACGCTGTATTACCTGTCGCCGAGTGAACATTACTGGGGCGACCTGCGGGATCAGAAACAACAGCAAAAAGAGCAGTTGCAGTTCGATTTCGAGGTTGAAGAATCTGAACCGGGTCATCCATTGCTGGCGAGTCTGGGCAAGCAGGGCCAGTCCTTTTTCCGCCAGCTGCAGGAAACCGAGCACGAGGAAGAAAGTGTGTTCGCCGAGCCCGCAACCGGATTCATGCTCGCTGATATTCAGGCGGATATGTTCGAACTGGTGCAGGGCGAAAAAGCGCCGGTGGCTGAAGAGGATGACTCGATAGCGATTCATGTCTGTCACAGCCCGATGCGTGAAATTGAAGTGCTGCACGATCAATTGCTGGCGATGTTTGAGCGCGAGCCGGATTTGTCACCGACTGATATCGTGGTGATGACGCCTGATATTGATGTCTATGCGCCCTGGATTGAAGCGGTGTTCGGCGCTGCCGAAGAAAAGCTGCGTATTCCCTTCAGCATTGCTGACAGCAGTGGTCAGCAGGAAAGTCAGCTTATCAATACCTTCTTCACGCTGTTACAACTGCCGCAGTCTCGCTTTGATGTCGAGACGGTGCTGGCCCTGCTCGAGTGCCCGGCCGTGCAGCAACGATTCCGGCTGGATGATGCCGCGCTGGTCTGGATTCGTGAATGGTGCCGGGAAACGCGTACCCGCTGGGGCCTCGATAAAAATGATAAAAGCCAGCTTGATTTGCCGGCCAGTGATGCCAATACCTGGCGCGCCGGTCTAAACCGTTTGATGCTGGGCTTTGCCATGCCATTAAACGAGCCCGGTCAACCGGTCAGACTGTTTGATGGTGAGCTTGCGATGGACGGCATCAGCGGCGAAAGGGCCCGCATCGTCGCCGCATTATGTCAGTTCATTGATACGCTGGCTCACTGGCGTCAGAGCTTATCCAGACGACACAATATCGCAGAGTGGCAAACGCAGCTTAACCTGTGTCTGGACGCTTTTTTTGCGACGGAAGGGCTTGAAGACCCGCAGTCTGATATGGAAGTGACCGCGATTCGAAGGCAGCTGGAACGACTGGTGGAAAGCAGCGAGCACGCCAGTTTCAATGACGATATCGCGGTCGACCTGGTGCAGAGCTGGTTGCAGTCACATCTCGACAGCATCGACAGCACCCACCGGTTTATGGGCCACGGCATTACCTTTTGCGGCATGGTGCCGATGCGCAGCATACCGTTTGATGTTGTTTGCCTCATCGGCATGAATGACGAGGTTTTTCCTCGCCGGCAACCGGCATTAAGCTTTGATTTGCTCGCTCATGATCACCGTGAGGGCGATCGCTCCCGCCGTGAAGATGATCGTTATCTGTTCCTGGAAGCGTTGTTGTCAGCGCGGCGTCAGCTCTACATCAGCTATGTCGGTGCCAGCATCGTTGATAACAGTGATATTCCACCCTCGGTGCTGGTCAGTGATTTACAGGATTTGCTTAACGAGCGTTTTGAAACCGAGACGGGCGAAGACATTCTGAGCCAGATCAAAACCCATCATCCATTGCAGCCTTTCAGCCGCCGCTATTTTGATGGCAGTCACCCCGGGCTGTTCAGCTATAAGCATTCACAGTGTCCGGATGACAGTGAGTGGCAGCAGCAGGCATGGTTCGATGCACCATTGCCCGAAGCGGATGACAGCTGGCGCGAGTTAACCGCATCTCAACTGGCGCGTTTCTTTGCCCATCCTGCCCGTTTTTTATTGCGCGAACGGTTGGGTGTCAGGCTGGAAATGGAAGACGAGGAATTGGAAAGCCGGGAACCCTTCCAGCTTGACGGTCTGGAAAGCTGGCAACTGCGTCAGCTACTGCTGGATGCGATGTTGAGTCAGCGCAGTGATGATGGTCTGAAAACGGTGATTGATGCCACCGGCATGCTGCCACAGGGTTATGTCGGCGATGCCTGGTATGAGCAGGAAGCCGATAAGGTGGATGAGTTTGTCGATAAGCTCGAAGCCAACCTGCCTCTCGGGGAGCAGTTTGCGATACCGGTGGATGTCAGTATTGATGGTTTTTATCTGGGTGGTCAGCTCGACAACATCAGTCCCCAGGGCTTGTTGCGCTATCGCCTTGCCAGGAAAAAAGGCAAAGATATTATCGCCGCCTGGATTGATCATCTGCTGCTGAATATTTTGCGTCCGGAAGCGGTGGTGCTGGAAACCCGGCTGATTACCGAAGACTCGGAAATGCTGTTTCTGCCTGTAGCTGGTGCCACGCAGATCTTGGCCGGGCTGCTCAAACTCTACTGGACGGGCTGTCATCAGCCACTCAAGTTTTTTGATAAAACCAGTCTGGAATACTTTAAGGCAACTGAGAGTAAGAAGCCGGAGGATGCCTTCAAGCGGGCTGCCAAGACCTGGGCACCGGACAGCAACCGGGCCATGGCCGAACAGGATGACCCTTATTATCAACTGCTTTACCCCGAGCCACCGATTGACGAGGAGTTTGGCGAAATCGCCCAGCAGGTTTATCAGGATATCCTTCAGCATATCGAAGGAGGCAAGCTGTGAGCCTGTTTTCAGCAGATACAGTAGCACTTGAGGGCCTCAACCTGATTGAGGCCCTCAAGTGCTACTGTATCTGCTGAAAAC
>JABURN010000069.1 GCA_014762585.1 Methylophaga sp. | reverse complement strand
GATCGAGTCCAGTACCATCTGAACCGCTTCGGCATCACTCAGGAACAGCAGACAGATATCACAGGCTTCTACAAGCTGTTGTGCGCTGGCTGCCACTTCGGCGCCGCGTTCCTGTAATTCTTCGCTCTTTTCCGGGCTGCGGTTATACACCATCAACGGTTGGTTCTCGGCCAGCAAATGCGTTGCCAGCGCTTGTCCCATCAGGCCTGTGCCGATTAATCCGATTTTCATAATCTACAAGCAAATCCTCGTTCGAATAAAACTGTCACTATGCCATAGATGACGGCTGCTTTGTGAGATAGAATAAGGTCCCATTTTATATCAGACACAGGGGATTACGGTGTACAAGAAAAACATGAGCATCGCTGGTTTTGACGATGAAGTGTTCAACGCGATTGCAGCCGAAGACAAGCGTCAGGAAGATCATATCGAACTGATCGCTTCTGAAAACTACACCAGCCCGCGTGTAATGGAAGCGCAGGGCTCGTCTTTGACTAACAAATACGCAGAAGGCTATCCCGGCAAGCGCTATTACGGCGGTTGTGAACATGTTGATACCGTTGAAGATATCGCCATTGCCCGTGCCAAGGAACTGTTCGGTGCTGATTATGCCAATGTGCAGCCCCATTCGGGCTCACAGGCGAACGCTGCAGTTTACCTTGCACTGCTGCAACCGGGCGACACCATTCTGGGCATGAGTCTGGCCCACGGTGGTCACCTCACTCACGGTGCCAGAGTCAGTGCTTCCGGTAAAATCTATAACTCCGTGTCCTATGGCATCAATACCGAAACCGGTGAAATCGACTATGATGAAGTCGCCGGCCTGGCCAAAGAACATCAGCCCAAGCTCATCGTCGCTGGTTTCTCAGCTTATTCCCGCGTCATCGACTGGCAGAAGTTCCGTGATATCGCAGACTCTGTCGGTGCTTACCTGCTGGTTGATATGGCGCACATCGCCGGTCTGGTCGCAGCAGGTCTGTATCCTAATCCGGTTCAGATTGCTGATGTCACCACCACAACTACCCATAAAACCCTGCGCGGTCCGCGCGGTGGTCTGATCCTGGCTAAAGCCAATCCTGAAATCGAGAAAAAATTGAATTCAGCCGTTTTCCCCGGTTTCCAGGGTGGCCCATTAATGCACGTGATTGCAGCGAAAGCGGTCGCTTTCAAAGAAGCCATGCTGCCGGAGTTCAAGAGCTATCAGGAGCAGGTCATCAAGAATGCCCGCGTCATGGCTGAAGTCTTCATGAGTCGTGGTTATGACGTCGTCTCTGATGGCACAGATGACCATCTTTTCCTGGTCAGCTTTATCGAAGCCGGCCTGACTGGCAAGGAAGTCGACGCCTGGCTGGGTAACGCGCATATCACCGTTAACAAGAATGCGGTACCAAATGATCCCCAGTCACCGTTTGTGACTTCTGGTATCCGTGTCGGTACGCCGGCTGTCACCACCCGCGGTTTCAAGGAAGCGGAATGTCGTGACCTGGCGAACTGGATGTGTGATGTCATTGAAGCCAAAGGCAGCGACGACGTCATCAACGAAGTGAAAGCCAAGGTCGTGGCTGTTTGTGATCGTCTGCCTGTTTACAGCTAAGATTTAACTGATGCGCTGTCCGTTTTGTGGTGCTGATGATTCCAAGGTCGTTGACTCACGGCTGTCGGCGGAAGGCGATGCCATCCGCCGGCGGCGCATGTGCGTCGAGTGTAATGAGCGCTTCACCACCTATGAAACCGCTGAACTCAGTCTGCCCAGACTGATTAAACGCGACCGTTCCCGTGAGTTGTTTGATGAGAACAAGTTGCGGGCCGGTATCATGCGGGCATTGGAAAAACGCCCGGTCAGCATTGATGATGTCGATACTGCGGTGAAAGGCATCACCCGCCGCTTGTGGGCGACAGGGGAACGTGAGGTGGACAGCCGCCTGGTGGGCGACTGGGTCATGGATGCCCTGCGGGAACTGGATGAAGTGGCCTATGTGCGCTTTGCCTCAGTCTATCGCAGCTTCCAGGACGTCAATGCCTTCCGCGAGGAGATCGAGCGGATGGAAAGTCAGACCGAGCCGGACACCGATAAGAAATAAACCCGTTTCGCTGATAGCGTCAGGGGCTTCGTTATCAGGCATAATAAAAATTCGCCGAGGCAACCGGTTCAGCAAGAGATTGTCATGTCGACACCTGAACATTATATGGCGAGAGCCATTCAACTGGCCGAACGTGGCCTGTATACAACCGACCCCAATCCCCGGGTTGGCTGTGTGCTGGTCAAAAACGATCAGATCATCGCTGAAGGCTGGCATATGCGTGCCGGTGAAGGCCATGCCGAAGTCAATGCACTCTATCAGGCAGGCGGAGAGGCCGAAGGTGCTGATTGTTATGTCACCCTGGAACCCTGCAGCCATTTTGGCCGAACACCGCCCTGTGTAGAAGCGCTAATCAATGCTAAGGTCAAGCGCGTTTTTGTGGCGATGACAGACCCTAACCCGGTAGTGTCCGGCACCGGTATCGAGCGACTGCGCGAGGCCGGTATCGAAGTACATACCGATATTCTCAGTGCCCAGTCAGAAAGACTGAATCCCGGTTTTTGTCAGCGGATGCGTATCGGCCGACCCTATATCCGCAGCAAACTGGCGATGAGCCTTGATGGCCGCACCGCGATGGCATCCGGAGAGAGTAAATGGATTACCGGCCCGGAGGCCAGAAATGATGTTCAGAAACTACGCGCCCGCAGTAGTGGCATTCTGACCGGCATCGGCACGATTCTGACTGATGATCCGCTACTTAATGTGCGGCCACACCAAGGGAATTCTGACTGGTATCCTGAGGGACAGAAAATCAGACAGCCGCTACGTATTGTTGTAGATGGGCAGATGCGTATACCCGCTGATGCCCGCCTTCTGAGTCAGGATAGAGTGTTACTGGCAACCGCGGTCGATAAACCCTCACCGCACAACACCGATACCGTGCTGTTGCCGGGCGATGGCGATATTATCGACCTCAATGCCCTGATGGCGGTGCTGGCTCAGCGTGAAATCAACGAGTTGATGGTAGAAGCCGGTGGCGTACTTAACGGCGCTTTACTTAAAGCCGGTCTCATCGATGAATTGGTGATTTACATGGCCCCCAAAATCATGGGCGATATGGCGCGCGGCGTGTTTCATCTGCCCGGCATGGAAACCATGGCACAGAACATCTCCCTGCATATCACTGATATGCGGGCCATCGGTCAGGACTGGCGTATTACCGCCACCCCCGAATACAACGAAGCCTTTTAAAGGAAGCACAAGCATGTTTACCGGAATAATCGCAGCCGTGGGTAAAGTGGAGTCAGTCCAGCCCAGCGGCGGGGATCTGAGACTGAAAATCGATGCCGACACGCTGGCTCTCGATGATGTCAAACTGGGTGACAGCATTGCTGTCAATGGTGTCTGTCTGACCGTGGTGGATATCCAGGGCAAACAGCTCAGCTTTGATGTCTCGCGCGAGAGTCTGGATCGCACCAGCCTGGGTAAGGCAACGCCAGGCTCCAGCGTCAACCTGGAAAAAGCAATGGCCGTCGGAGACCGGCTTGGTGGTCATATCGTCAGTGGCCATGTTGATGGCCTGGGCAAGGTGGCGCTGATGGAACCTTCGGCCCGTTCGGTCAAGTTTCGCTTTGAAGTGCCAGCCAATCTGGAACGTTATATTGCCGAAAAGGGCTCAATCTGTATCGATGGCACCAGCCTCACTGTCAACCAGGTTGGACCGGGCTGGTTTGAAGTCAATATCATTCCACACACCATGGAATGGACCATCATCAGTGATTATAAAACCGGCACGGTAGTCAATCTGGAAGTGGATTTAATTTCCCGTTACCTGGAACGCCTGTTGCCGGGACAGAAACAGGAAGGCATCAGCCAAGAAACGCTGCAAAAACACGGGTTTATCTGATGGGGCTCAACTCGACCGCTGAAATTATCGAAGACCTGAAACAGGGCAGGATGGTTATCATCATGGATGATGAGGATCGCGAGAATGAAGGTGATCTGATTATGGCCGCCGAGAAGGTGACGCCCGAGGCCATCAACTTTATGGCCCGTTTCGGCCGTGGTCTGATTTGTCTGACTTTGACTGAAGACCGCTGCCGTGAACTGCGTCTGCCGCTGATGGTATCCGATAACCAGACGCCGTATTCGACCAATTTTACTATCTCAATAGAAGCCGCCAAAGGTGTCACGACAGGCATTTCCGCTGCCGATCGCGCGCTGACCGTGCAGGTGGCAGTCAATCCCGATTCCAAACCGGATGACCTGTCTCTTATAACAATCTGAAGCTGCCGCAGATCACCCCTATGGAGAACACGTTGGTCGCTCTCCATTCTAACAAAAAA
>JABURN010000001.1 GCA_014762585.1 Methylophaga sp. | reverse complement strand
CATTCAGCCAGCATGTCTTCCGGAATGTCGCGCAAGTCATAGGTGGCGCCGAAGTCATCCTCGTTCCAGTAAATGGCTTTCATACGAATCAGATCGACAACGCCTTCGAACTCGTCTTCACTGCCGATCGGTAATTGCATCACAACCGGTTTGGCACCCAGGCGTTTTTTGATCTGTTCAACAACGCGCAGGAAGTTGGCGCCCTGACGATCCATCTTATTGACGAAGGCGAGACGGGGGACGTGATATTTGTTGGCTTGACGCCAGACTGTTTCAGATTGTGGTTCGACACCACCCACTGCACAGAAGACAGCGATGGCACCATCGAGAACACGCAGGGACCGTTCTACTTCAATGGTGAAGTCCACGTGTCCAGGCGTGTCGATGATGTTGATGCGGTGTTGTTCAAATTGTTGATCCATGCCGGCCCAGAAGCATGTCGTGGCAGCTGAGGTAATAGTGATACCCCGCTCCTGCTCCTGTTCCATCCAGTCCATAATGGCTGCACCGTTGTGTACTTCGCCAATCTTGTGCGAAATACCGGTGTAGAACAACACGCGCTCAGTCGTCGTGGTTTTACCCGCGTCGATGTGAGCCATGATGCCGATATTACGGTATCTGTTAATTGGTGTCGTACGTGCCACTATAGCTACTCTTAAATCAACAATGTTAAAGAACAAAAAACCTTCACCAGAACCAGCTGGTGAAGGGGTAATACAGTTTTAGAAGCGGAAGTGCGAGAACGCCTTATTCGCTTCAGCCATACGGTGAGTATCTTCTTTCTTCTTCACCGCAGTGCCTTTGTTTTCGTATGCATCAGACAGCTCACCAGCCAGACGCATACCCATGGATTTTTCACCACGTTTGCGAGAGGCTTCAACCAGCCAGCGCATAGCCAGGGCAACACGACGCTCAGGGCGAACTTCAACCGGCACCTGATATGTTGCACCACCAACACGGCGGGATTTCACTTCCACCATTGGGCTGATATTTTCAATGGCTTTCTGGAAGATTTCCAGACCATCAGTGCCTTTGCTTTCAGCGACTGTGTCCAGTGCGCCATAAGTAATTTTTTCAGCAACTGATTTTTTGCCGTCTTTCATGATGACGTTGATGAACTTGGCCAGGCCGATGTTTTGAAACTTCGGATCAGGCAGTACTTCACGTTTGGCAACAACCCTTCTTCTTGGCATTTGTCTTTCCTAAATCTTGTACGTTAATGGCGAGTCTAAAAGTGCTTAGCCTTTAGGACGCTTGGCACCGTATTTGGAACGGCCCTGGCGACGAGCTGCAACACCGGAGGTATCCAGTGCACCACGAACAGTGTGGTAACGCACACCAGGCAAGTCCTTAACACGACCGCCACGAATCAGAACAACGCTGTGTTCCTGCAGGTTGTGACCTTCACCACCAATGTAGGAAGTCACTTCGAAACCGTTAGTCAGACGAACACGGGCGACTTTACGCATCGCAGAGTTCGGCTTTTTAGGTGTAGTGGTGTAAACACGAGTACAAACACCACGACGCTGAGGACATGCCTGCAACGCAGGAACATTGTTCTTTTTCTTCTGCTTTAATCTTGGTTTGCGAACCAACTGATTTATTGTTGCCATCAATACAACCTTACAAATATCTAGCGATGGTAGCCTGCGTTACTATTATTCACGCATTACCATTCCAGTAAAAATGTGGGCACCCTCAAGAGGGTGCCCGACAAAGAAGACGAATTCTATAACGTAACAAAGTGTTACGTCAAGACATTTGGCTTATGAAACTTCTTTCATTGCCTCGTCTTTGCTTTCCTCAGAATCAGAGGCGGGTGCAACATCCGGGTTACCCATCCGCTCTGCACGACGACGCTGGCGTTCCTTATGGTAAGCCAGACCGGTACCGGCCGGAATCAGACGACCCACAATCACGTTCTCTTTCAGACCACGCAGATTGTCGCTCTTACCTGTAACCGCCGCATCGGTAAGGACGCGGGTGGTTTCCTGGAACGACGCTGCCGAGATGAACGATTCGGTTGCCAGAGAAGCTTTGGTAATACCCAGCAGCAACGGTGTGAAGGTCGCTTCCAGTTTATCCTGCTGGCGCAGAATATCATTGGCTTCCAGCACACGATCGTATTCAACCTGTTCACCTTTCAGGAACTTGCTGTCACCGGCTGCATCAATTTCAACTTTACGCAGCATCTGACGCACGATGACCTCGATGTGCTTGTCGTTAATTTTTACACCCTGCAGACGGTAAACTTCCTGTACTTCACTGACCATGTAATTAGACAGGGCCAGCACGCCTTTCAGACGCAGGATGTCATGCGGATCTTCCGGACCATCGACCAGCATCTCACCTTTCTCGATGTGCTCACCTTCGAACACGGAGATGTGACGCCATTTCGGAATCAGTTCCTCGTATGGCTCGCCTTCTTTCGGCGTGATGATCAGACGCTGTTTACCTTTGGTCTCTTTACCAAAGCTGACCGTACCACTGATTTCTGCCATCAGAGCAGGATCTTTCGGCTTACGTGCTTCGAACAGGTCGGCAACACGTGGCAGACCACCGGTGATGTCGCGGGTCTTACTGCTTTCCTGAGGAATGCGCGCAAGAATGTCACCGATTTCCACTTCCTGACCATCGCTGACACGAACAATCGCGCCACCTGGCAGGAAGTACATCGCTGGAATATCAGTACCCGGAATAAAGACGTCTTCGCCTTTCTCATCAACCAGCTTAACCATAGGACGCATGTCTTTGGCGGCACCGCTGCGCTGTTTTGGTTCACGGACACTGAAGCTGGTCAGACCGGTGACTTCGTCGACTGTCTTATCAACGGTGACACCTTCCACCAGATCACTCAGTTGAACCTGACCTTTCACTTCGGTCACAACCGGATGCGTATGCGGATCCCAGTTGGCAACGATCTGACCTGAGTCTACTGCCGCGTTATCCGGTACGGTGATTTCCGCACCGTAAGGGATCTTATAACGCTCACGCTCACGACCGTTTTCATCGATCAGATGCAGCTCACCGGAACGGGATACCGCAACGAATTTACCGGCCGAGTTCTCAACATATTTAATGTTGTGATAGCGGATATTACCTTTGTATTTCAGTGCAACCGAGTTATCAGCCGCAGTACGTGACGCCGCACCACCGATGTGGAAGGTACGCATGGTCAGCTGGGTACCCGGCTCACCGATAGACTGTGCCGCGATAACACCGACCGATTCGCCGACATTGATCTTGTGACCACGACCCAGGTCGCGACCGTAACAGGCGGCACAGACACCGTAGCGTGATTCACAGGTAATCGCGCTGCGAACCATGACTTCGTCGATACCTTCTTTTTCCAGCTTGGTCACAGCGGCTTCATCGATCATATCGCCGGCAGCCATGACCAGTTTGGAACCATCCGGAGACATCAGGTCTTCAGCCACTACACGACCCAGTACACGTTCACCCAAGGCTTCAACAACATCACCACCTTCGATGATTGGTGACATGCTGATACCCAGCGAGGTACCACAGTCATCTTCTACCACGACCAGATCCTGAGACACGTCAACCAGACGACGGGTCAGGTAACCGGAGTTCGCGGTTTTCAGTGCGGTATCAGCCAGACCTTTACGTGCACCGTGAGTCGAGATGAAGTATTGCAGTACGTCCAGACCTTCACGGAAGTTCGCCGTGATCGGTGTTTCGATGATGGAACCATCCGGTTTCGCCATCAGACCACGCATACCGGCGAGCTGACGAATCTGCGCCGCGCTACCACGCGCGCCCGAGTCGGCCATCATATAGATGGAGTTCATCGACTGCTGTTCGACATCATTACCGTCTTTATCTTTGGTAATGTCCTTACCGATGCCGTCCATCATCGCTTTTGCGACCTGGTCATTGGTACGTGACCAGATATCAATGATCTTGTTGTAACGTTCACCGTCGGTGACCAGACCGGAAGCATACTGAGTCGCGATTTCTTCCACTTCGGCTTCGGCTTTGGCCAGGATTTCCGCCTTGGCAGCCGGAATCACCATATCGTCAGCACAGACGGAAGAACCAGACTGTGTCGCTTGTGAGAAGCCGAGGTACATCAGCTGATCAGCAAAGATAACAGTCTCTTTCAGACCCAGACGACGGTAGCAAGTGTTGATCACATCACCAATCGCTTTCTTCGACATCGCGCGGTCAACAATCGAGAACGGCAGACCTTTAGGCACAATACCGAAGAGGATGGCACGACCAACCGTGGTTTCCACACGGATTCGACAGCTCTGTTACGGTTCCAGCAGAGTAATGCAGGTTTCATCCCGACGTACCTGACACTTGGCATGCAGCGAACCAACACCACTGACCTACACACGGCGCCGTTCTCCCAGATCAGCAACAAAGATGACTTCCACTTTTTAACC
>JABURN010000066.1 GCA_014762585.1 Methylophaga sp. | reverse complement strand
GATGTGGAAAAAGACATGATCAATTATTACGGTCTGCCTTTACGCTGGCCGAACGGGGATATGTTCGGCACACTCTGCGTGTTGGACTCCAAATCACACCGTTACGACACAAAACAACAGGGTCTGATGAAGCAGATGCAAATCATGGTGGAAAATCACCTGGATCTGCTGGAAAAGAATCACAAGCTGGAATTGCTCAGCAAAGACCTGCAGTGTCTGGCTGATACAGATGACCTAACCGGTCTCTGGAACCGTCGGGCCTTCATAGAAGAGAGCAATAAAGAGCTTCAACGGGTTCAGCGTAGCAAACACCCGGTCTGTTTGCTGATGATGGACATCGATGACTTTAAAGACATTAATGATGCCTTTGGCCATGAAGTCGGTGATGAAGTCTTAAAGCTTTTCGCCCACTGCATCACAGCCAATAAACGTGCCTACGATATATTTGGCCGGATTGGTGGCGAGGAATTTGCGATGTTGCTACCCGAGACAAAACGCCCGGAGGCGATTGAACTGGCTGAGCGAATCCGGCATAAAGTGAGTGAAATCTTCTTTCACAAGCACCACGCTGAAATCCGAATCACAGTCTGTATCGGCGTCTATGAACTGGCTAGCAACGACACCACCATCCTGGCCGCACTGAGCAAAGCCGATGAGCGACTCTACGCCGCCAAACGGGCGGGTAAGAACAAAGTGATGGACTGCA
Source organism: Methylophaga sp. (assembly GCA_014762585.1). Classification (GTDB taxonomy): domain Bacteria; phylum Pseudomonadota; class Gammaproteobacteria; order Nitrosococcales; family Methylophagaceae; genus Methylophaga. Next base: position 3,713 of record JABURN010000066.1, on the reverse strand, counting down.
TCAAGTAGTTCAGCCGGCCATCGGCTGCATTCCACATTGACGTAATAGATTCTGCCAACTTTCAGTATGGCGTTTGATGGCCAGTTCGAACTGTTGCCACAACCCATTTTGAGCTTTTTTATCTATGACCTGCCGGTAATAGGGTTTAAAAGACCGTGGCATCGATTGCTCTTGTGCCTGCGCCAGTGCCAACAGGCCCTCGAATATCCTTTCGCCATCACGACTGACCTCAGATATATAGGGTTGTATGCGTGCAATATAGACATTGAAGAACACCCCTTTAACCTGCTCGGCGCGGGGGTTGGGTTTACCCTGGTAGCAGAGAGGTCTTCCGTTTATTTTCTGCTCCAGCATATCGGAGCCATCATTCAGACGCGTGATCAGCAGACGTACACTGTTTATAAGCTGCCCACCGCTATGATCAAACACCCACCGCTGCTGAATCTCACCCATTTGTTCTAAGCCGGGATCTAACTCGCCTGACTTGAGCCCATTCAACACCTCCCTGGCATGGTCTAAATCTGCGCTGAGTCTGCCAATACTGACATGGGTCTCACCGCGCTGGTAAAACCCACTCGACTGGCTCATCAACTCTGCCATTGGCTCATCGGCCCATACCGCATTCCAGAAGTAGTCAGTCAGCGAGTCTCTTTTCTGAGCTATGGCCGACTGCAACTGCTGTTTCAGTTTCTGTTGTTCTATTATGGGCAGGCATTGACTGGCTTTGTCGATAAACCGCAGCTGATATCGCAAATCATTGAGCGGTGTCATGACTCTTCCCATGGCAGAATTACGTTCACCGACCACAACCTGAAGCTCACAGCCGTAGAGCGAGAGGAAGTCGAGCATATTGATTTTTATCGGCTCGATATCAATGCGCCTGTCACGCATTCTGGGGAAGGTTGGCACTTCCATCAGGGCACTGCTTTGCGCTTCCACTCCCAGTACCCTGGAAAGTCTATCAATGTAGGTATCCATCCTGCTGTCAGGGCTGGCAAAGGGATCACAGGCTGTCAGCAACAACATCATGCTGACGAGGCAAATTCGACTGATACACTGCATGGGCTTAGGTGATGAGCGTCATTGCCTGTTCAGTGGACATAAAGATTTCACACTCGGTCAGTGCCACAATATCGTGCTCCTCACCTGACTTTGCATACAAATAATCACCTTTGTGCAGTTCCACACCCCCTATCAGTATCTGTCCATTCAGCATCATGATTTCGGCATTTCCCTCATGTATGTGGTGGGGGAAATGAGCGCCCTTTTTCATTCTGATAATAGCTGTTCTGCCACCTTTTTCATTAACACGGAAAACGCTCCTTTCAATACCCTGCTGATCCGAAGTCTGCCAATCCCGTTCTGTTGCTCTATTCACTAACATTGCTTTTCCCTGAATTTTGAAGCTTTATTCCAGATAGCCACCAGCAGCCTGAATCACGCTCAAGGATCCAGGTTTAGTCAGCCAGACAGCTAATGCCATTTCTTGTTGTTCTGCTTCGGGCCGCTCATCAAGCACCAATTGCCACTCTCCCTGGCCATCAAACGCTCTTTTATCCAACACGACAAAGTCATGCACCAGAGAGCGCCCCCGGTTCTCACCCGCTTCGACTTCACTGCTGAGTCCCATCCCCAGAAAAGCGATGTGGGCTGTCAGCGTCTCATCCGAGTCGAAAAAAATTGATAACTGATTGTTATTGAGTTCGGCGCGAAGAATGCCGGGCTCGCTCAAGGGTTGCTTTGGTAGTGATTGACCATTGAACCAGCCACGCCATTCACGGCTGTTCACCACCAAGCCCGGTGTGTAAACCTGAGATAAGAGCCCCTGACGAACCAGTTCACGCTGCCGCTCGGAGTAAGCGGCCTTGGCATAGGGGTCCGGCCAGCCCAGTTGATCCCAGTAGTCGACATGGAAAGCCAGCGGCAACAGGGTTTTGAAAAGACGGGAATCTGATTTAAGTGACGACAGCCATTTATCTGCTGGCGGGCAGCTGCTACAACCCTCTGATGTATATAGCTCCACGACCAGGGTACGTGAAGCAGTGCTGGTAATCTCTAGGGCTGATATCTGAGCAGGTAGCAGACAGACAACAAACAGCATTAGCCTAAGCATGGTTTCCTCATGAGCGAGCGAGTTGATTCTCTGTAAAGTTGAGAACCTTGCTTTAGGCGGGAGTTCCACCTTGGTTTGTCATGAAGCGAATTGTCGCAAACATTTGGGTGGTAGCCATTGACTCAGTTTTTGATTCAGCAACTGTGGATCGACCGGTTTGCTGAGATAATCATCCATTCCTGCATCCAGGCACTTTTGCTCATCTTCCCTCATAGCATGTGCTGTCAACGCGATCACAACTACATCATTACGTAGCATGCTCGGATCTTCTCTCAGTCGTTGAGTTGCCTGATAACCATCCATTTCCGGCATCTGACAATCCATCAATACGAGGTCATAACTCTCCTGCCGGAGCTTCGAAAGTGCTTCGATGCCATTCTCGGCGACGCTGACACTGACTCCAAACTTCTCCAGCAGGCCTTTGACTATAGTGACATTCATACTGTTGTCTTCAACGACCAGAACGCTGGCCTCGAACTCGGTAGGGGAATTATCTATAACGGCTGTCCCCATTTGCTGAACAGCTTCTTCATCTACAATCGACAGTAGGGCGTTATATAGCTCGGACTGAACCAGGGGATAGCTGACTATCAGGTTGGCATTCTCCCTGAGTGAAGCAGGAAGATCACCAAGCATCGATTGAGGGCAGGTAACAAGTAACGGTTTCTTCAGTTGCAGGCTTTCTGTGTGTTGAGCTTCTTGATGCAAGAATTCTGCATCCACCACCATTAACTGATGCACGCTATCAGTGGCATCCATGGCAGCTAATGCAGATTTGAAATCAGGGTGATGTTGGTAATGCACACCCCATGCATTGAGCACACTCTGATAGAAGCTTCGATAAAGTGGCGTTGCACCGACAATAAACAGCTCAAGCGAGCCAAAAGGCTTATTCAAGTCAAGATTCTCGTCATGATGACGTTCCAGAGTCATTTCGAACCAGAAGCGAGCACCCTGACCTTCCTCACTCTCAACACCGATTCGCCCTCCCATCAAATCGATCAGTTGTCTGCAGATAGCCAGCCCCAAACCGGTCCCTCCCTCTTTTCGGGTCAGTGAGCTGTCCAGTTGCTGAAAACGCTGAAAAAGTCGGGCCTGTTGCTCCAGTGATATGCCAGGACCAGAATCTGTTACGTTAAGTCTGAAATGCAATCGCTTATCTGTCAGCTCCTGCACTTGCAGATCAATCGTTATCTCACCTTTTTGAGTAAACTTGACTGCGTTGGATAGTAAGTTAGTAATATTTTGACGTAAGCGAAGGCCATCAGACCAGACAAGATAAGGAGGCAAATAATGATTAGGGCATAACAGGCTGATTTGTTTAGCTTCTGCGCGTGAGGCAAATGCTTTTGCCGCCTCATTAACCACACCCAGCAGATTGACCGGCTCCCTGATGATATTGAGTTTACCTGACTCGATTTTAGATAAATCCAGGATGTCATTGATCAAACCAAGCAATGTGTCTGCACTTCGTTTGGAAACATCCACAAGATTTTTTTGTGATGTATTGAGGTCTGTGTCTGATAACAGGTTGAGTGTGCCCACAACTACATTCAGGGGAGTGCGAATCGCGTGACTCATATTCGCCAGGAATTCACCT
>JABURN010000127.1 GCA_014762585.1 Methylophaga sp. | reverse complement strand
CTGAGGCGCTGGTCCGCTGGAACCATCCAGAACGCGGGCTGATCCCACCGGCGGAATTTCTGCCCCAGGCTGAACGAATGGGCATGATCGAGAAGATCGATGACTTTGTGTTCAGTCAGGTTTGCCGGCAGATTAAAGCCTGGCAGGTTCGCGGCCTTGGCGATGTCTACGTTTCTGTAAACCGCTCTGCACACAATTTCGGTAATCAACGCGGCCGGCTTGACTGGCTGGCCTTTATCAAAGCGCAGGGTATCAACGCCAGCCAGATCACGCTGGAAATTACCGAGAGCGTGTTAATGCAGAGACAGGCTGAAGGCCGACAACTGCTTAAAAGACTACGCCAGGCCGATGTGCAGATCGCAGTGGATGATTTCGGCACCGGTTATTCTTCGCTTTCGTACCTGAAAGAACTGGATGTGGATTACCTGAAAATTGATCGTTCGTTTATCCGCGATCTGGAATCGGATGACAATGACCGGGCGATCATTGAAGCCATTACCGAGATGGCAAGAAGACTGGGGATTCAGGTCATTGCCGAGGGTGTCGAATCAGAAAATCAGCGTGATATTCTGCAACAGATCGGCTGCCACTGGTTACAGGGTTATTATTTTGCCCGACCAATGGCGGTCAGTGAGTTTGAGCAGTTTATCCGTGACAATTCCCTGATTGCTGCGGATCAAAAAGATAAAAAACCGGGTGCGGCAAGTGATTGAATCTCTTGGTTGTTTTGACGCAAATACCGCGATTGTTTAAACTTGTGCGCTTTTTGCGGGATGCAAGCAGCTATGAAATTAAGTCCACCCTAGCAGCGCACGCCCGGGCATTCTCCCTGCCCATATCACCTGCCTGGCAGGTCTCTTGTCTCCTGGACAAGCACTCAATATTCAGCAAATAACAGGAATAGTTTATGTTTCAGAATTGGAGAAATGATTGGTTCTCTAATGTTCGTGGCGATCTGCTTGCCGGTACGGTCGTCGCCCTGGCTTTGATTCCCGAAGCCATTGCCTTTTCGATTATTGCCGGTGTCGATCCCAAAGTCGGTCTATATGCTTCTTTTTGTATCGCGGTGATTATCGCCTTCACGGGTGGCCGTCCCGGTATGATTTCGGCAGCGACCGGGGCGATGGCGCTGTTGATGGTGACTCTGGTTAAGGAGCACGGCCTGGAGTATCTGTTGGCAGCAACCTTGCTGACTGGTGTACTGCAGATAGGGGCGGGTTATTTCAAACTGGGCGACTTGATGCGTTTTGTGTCGCGCTCGGTGGTGACCGGTTTTGTCAATGCGCTGGCGATACTGATTTTCATGGCACAGTTGCCTGAGCTGACCAATGTCACCTGGCATGTGTATGCGATGACTGCCGCCGGTCTTGGCATTATTTACCTGTTTCCGCTGCTGCCCCGTATCGGTAAAGTCATTCCTTCGCCGCTGGTCACAATTATCTTAATGACGCTGGTCGCGATGGCACTGCAGCTTGATATCCGCACCGTTGGCGATATGGGCGAACTGCCGGACACGCTGCCGATCTTCCTCTGGCCGGATGTGCCGCTCAACTTTGAAACACTGGCCATCATTTTCCCGTATTCGGTCGGTCTTGCAGTGGTCGGTCTGCTGGAATCGATGATGACGGCGACAATCATTGATGATCTGACTGATACCGGCAGTGACAAGAACCGCGAGTGTAAAGGACAGGGTATTGCCAATATCGGTGCCGGTCTGTTCGGCGGTATGGCCGGTTGCGCGATGATTGGCCAGTCGGTCATTAACGTGAAATCGGGTGGCCGTGGCCGTTTATCAACTTTTGTGGCGGGCTTGTTTCTGATTGTGATGGTGGTCTTTTTGGATGACTGGATCAAACAGATCCCGATGGCAGCATTGGTCGCGGTAATGATTATGGTATCGATTGGTACCTTCTCCTGGGATTCGCTGCGCGATATGAAAAAGCACCCCTTATCGACTAATGTCGTGATGGTATCGACGGTGGTTGTCGTGGTGGCCACGCATAATCTGGCGATCGGTGTTTTTGTCGGCGTGCTGCTGGCTTCGCTGTTCTTTGCCAACAAAGTCGGCCACTTCCTGATTATTAAAAGTGAGGCAAATGAACAGGAAACCGAGCGCAGTTACCGTATCGTCGGTCAGGTATTTTTTGCCTCCTCGGATAAATTCACTGCGGCTTTTGATTTCAAGGAGGCTTTGGATAAAGTCACCATCGATCTGAGCCAGGCGCACTTCTGGGATATTACCTCGGTGACGGCACTGGATAAGGTCGTGATTAAATTCCGCCGTGAAGGCACAGAAGTCGAGCTGATTGGCATGAACGAGGCCAGTGCGACAATTGTTGACCGTTTTGGTGTGCACGACAAGCCCGAAGAAGTCGAGAAGATACTCGCCGGACATTAAGGAGAGAGAAATGAGCAAAGTCATAGCCTGTATCGATGGTTCGCAAGTCGCGATGGATGTCTGTGATGCGGCGGCCTGGGCCAGCCTGAAAATGAGAGCACCGCTCGACCTGCTGCATGTGCTGGATAAGGATGAATATCCCAAGGCTGACAAGCAAAGTGATTTGTCAGGCAATATTGGTCTCGGCAGCCGTGAACATTTGCTGGAAGAACTGACTGAGTTAGACGCCAGGCGCAGTAAGCTGGCCCTGGAGCACGGTAAGTTGATGCTGGAAGATGCCAGACAACGAGTTGAAGCCGATGGCGCTGAGGCTGTCACTACCCATCAGCGTCATGGCAGCCTGCTGGAGACGCTGCAGGAAGCGCAACAGGATATGCGCCTGCTGGTAATGGGGCGCCAGGGCGAAGCCCACGACAACCAGGCACACAGCCTCGGTAGCCATCTGGAAAATGTGGTCCGGGCGATGGACAAGCCGATTATGGTAGTGGTGCCGGGCTTCAAAGCGCCTTCACGCTTTATGTTTGCCTATGACGGCAGTAAAACCGCGCAGAAAGCTTTGGATAAACTCGCTCAGAGTCCGTTACTGAAAGGCTTGGAATGTCATCTTGTGATGGTGGCAGATGAAGACGACAAGCATCTCAGTGATCTCAACTCGGCTGAAGACAGGCTGAAAGCGGCTGGTTACCAGGTTAAAGCCGCACTGAAACAAGGCGATGTTCAGCCGATTTTATCGGCTTATCAACAGCAGCAGGGCATCGACTTACTGGTGATGGGGGCTTACGGACATTCCCGTATTCGTCAGTTTCTGGTGGGGAGTAATACCGCGAAGATGGTGCGGCTCAGTGATGTGTCGATGTTATTGCTTCGTTAAAATGACAATACGTGAGCAAAATCGGGTCTGACCGGCTCACTGTCAGGAAAACTGCTCCCCTCCGAACAGGGAGGGGAGCAGTTCGATCATAGACTCTGATTCAGCAGTTCCTTGCATCTTCTGATCCGTTGATGGTTTGTTCCTGGGCTTGCTTGAAAAACTGGGCAGCATCGTTATCGCCACCCCTTTTGGCATATTCCATATACTGACGGCAGATATCCTCTCCCTTTGCGGGATAGAAAAAGATGAGTCCAGAGGGAGCTACGCAAGCGAACGCAATGTTTCTAGCTTGTGAGTAAAAAAACAGGCAGTTCGTCCCTGAACTGCCATAAACACTGGCTAAAGGGGTTAATGCCAGTTTAAATTGATACCGGAATAGAGAAAACGACCTGCCTGTGGGAAACCGTAGCTGGTCTGATAGTCCTCATCAAACAGGTTGTCTACGCCCACATAAACCTGGCCTGAATCGCCTGCCAGTCGATAGCTCAGTTTGGCAGAGACCAGTTCATAACTGTCCAGGTCACGGTGATCGCTGCTACCACCACGTGCAAAGTAAGCCTGCTCACCGATCCGTATGACGGTGCCGGATACAGTCCAGTGACTGTTGAGTCGATAATCTGCATCCAGTGTGAGTTTATGGCTGGGACGATACTGCAATGTACTGGAAGCTGCGTCACTGGAGTCATCACGGGCCCGTAATAGTCCCAGGCCGGCACGGACAGTCAGTTTTTCTGTCGGTCTGACTTCGCCGCTGATATCGATACCTTTAAGCTCCAACTCCTGTCGGTTCTCAAACTGGCGATCGCCTTCCTCACTTCTCTCGATAAAGTCATACACTTTGGAATGCCAGAGGGCGATATTTAAATCAGCCTGTTGCCAGTGCTTATTGATGCCAGCCTCAATGTGGTTAGCGCGCTGGAAACCCAAGCTGTCATTACCACTCTGTGCCTCATACAGTTGACGGATAGTTGGTGCATCGACTTTGCGTGATACCGAACCGTAGACTGACGTCGAATTATTCAACGCTTTACTCAGCAACAGACGTGCACTCTGCTCGCTCTCATCACTGCCGCCGTCTTTGTCCAGTTTGTGATGAGCCAGTCCGGCAACCAGGGTCATCTGATAGGCAAGCGGTTGAGTCACTTCAAAAGCATAGGAGGTGATATCAATATCTTCATCGACATCCAGGC
>JABURN010000082.1 GCA_014762585.1 Methylophaga sp. | reverse complement strand
TATCCGTGAGCAGCATGAAGTGAAGGATCTGGGCAAACTGATTAGCGACCTGCCCGGATTCTGCATAAAGCCCGCGCATGGCAGCGGTGGTAAAGGCATTATCGTCATCACTCGTCGGGATGATCTGGGTTATCACAAAACCAATGGTCAAATCGCTTCTATCAGTGACCTTGAGCGACATGTTTCCAATATTCTGGCCGGGCTGTTTTCACTGGGCGGTCGAGCTGACGTTGCCATCATTGAAAGTCTGATCGAGTTTGATGACTGTTTCACCGGTTATACCTACGAAGGCGTGCCGGACACCCGCGTCATCGTATTCAAGGGATTTCCCGTGATGGCCATGATGCGACTGTCGACTTCAGACTCGAACGGCAAAGCCAACCTGCACCAGGGTGCAGTGGGTGTGGGTCTGGATATCGGCGATGGCAGTGCACTGAAAGCTGTGCAGTTTGACCGGCCCATTTTGTTGCACCCGGATACCGGTACCAACCTCCACAGCCTGCAGGTGCCACATTGGGAACAATTACTCACCCTCGCTGCATCCTGCTACGAAATGTCGGGACTGGGTTACCTCGGGACCGATATCGTCCTCGATCGCCAGAAAGGTCCGATGCTACTTGAGCTCAATGCCCGCCCCGGTCTCAGTATTCAGGTCGCCAATGGCGAGGGTTTAGTGCCTCGTCTGCGCCAGATCGAGGCACTGGGCAACAAACACAAAATGAATGTGCAGCAGCGCGTCGCCTATTCCCGTGAACATTTTTCCCGTAAGTGATTACAGCTGTTAGAATCAAATTCTGATTACGGCTGGAGAGTGCTATGCAGAACATGGATAGATTCAATGCACTGGCATTGGCGCTGGGTGTTTTCCTGGGCCTGACTGCACTGGGCTGGCTGATTGCCAGTGCGGCCATTGATGTCAAGGAGTACGAACGTTCCGTCAGCGTCAAGGGTCTGGCTGAGGAAGAATTCACTGCTGATGTGGTTATCTGGCCGATTCAATTCACTCTGGCCAGCAATAACCTGCCATCGCTGTATCAAGACATTGATACCAACACTGGCACTATAATCAGCTTTCTGACCGGCCAGGGTATCGAGCGACAGGATATTACCATCGGCACGCCAGCCATTACTGATAAATCAGCGCAGCAATACGGTAACCAGAATCGGGCCGAGTTCCGATACACCGGCATGCAGACGGTCACGGTCTATTCAGATGCCATCGAAACAGTGCGCGAGGTCATGGGCAAGCTGTCAGAGCTGGGCAAACAAGGCATTGTATTGACCGGCAACAACTATCAGTCGCAGACCGAATATCTGTTCACCCGCCTTAATGAAGTCAAACCGGCCATGATTGAAGATGCCACCCGCAAAGCCCGGGAAGTCGCAGAAAAATTTGCCGAGGATTCAGACAGCCGCTTGGGTAAAATCCGCCGCGCTTCGCAGGGCCAGTTCAGCATCAGTCCTCGTGACAACAACACGCCGCACATCAAAAAGGTCAGAGTCGTCTCGACGATTGAATATTACCTCTCGGACTGATGCAGGGCTTTGTCAAAACAGTCAAGGGACGCGGAACACTAGATAACAGGGACAGTCGCTTCAGCGAGTTCGAACGCGAACAGATCGATGACGGCTGGTTTCAGGAAGAGGCTTTTCCCACCTTTCGAACTGAGGTGTCGATTGAAGCGCCGCGCAAAATTATCACCCGTAACACTTCCCCCGATCTGCCCTTCAGTCAGTCAATTAACGCCTATCGTGGCTGTGAGCATGGTTGTATTTACTGTTTCGCCCGCCCTTCTCACGCCTATCTTGGGCTTTCTCCCGGGCTCGATTTTGAGAGCAAACTGACCGCTAAACCGGATGCCGCGGCACTGCTGCGTAAGGAACTGATGGCGACATCATATGAATGCACTCCGATTTCCCTGGGTGCCAACACCGATCCCTATCAGCCGATAGAACGTCAGTATCAAATCACCCGTGAGATTCTGACCGTACTGGAAAGCTTCAAACATCCCTGCACTATTGTCACCAAGTCGGCATTGGTCGAGCGTGATATTGATATTTTGTCACGGCTCGCGGCTGATAATCTGGTTAAGGTGAACCTGTCTATCACCACTCTGGATAAAACCCTGGCAGGGAAGCTGGAACCGCGGGCCAGCAGTCCGCAGCGACGTTTGCAAACCATCAGCATGCTGCGCCGGGCAGGGATTCCGGTCAGTGTGTTGATTGCGCCAGTGATTCCGGTGTTGACGGATACCGAGTTGGAACAGATTATTGCAGCCTGTGCTGAAGCCGGTGCAAACTCCGTCAGCTTTATTCTGCTGCGCCTTCCCCGTGAAGTCAGTGATCTATTCGAAAACTGGCTGCATGATCACTACCCCGATAAAGCTGAGCATGTGATGAACCGCATCAGGGACAGCCGCGGCGGCAAGACCAATGATCCCCGCTTCGGTCACCGTCTGCAGGGGCAGGGCTTTTACGCTGAAATGATTAAACAGCGTTTTCAGCGGGCAATTAAAAAGCATGGTTTGAATCAGCGCTCAACACCGCTGAATCGCGATTTGTTTCGCCCCCATCCACAACAAATGGATTTATTCTGATGGCCAAAAGCCTGATTATCATTGGCCTGATATTGATTGCACTGGGCCTGATCTGGCAGTTCGCCCCCTGGCTGCTCAACTGGTTTGGCAAACTGCCCGGCGATATCAATATCGACAAAGGTAACAGCCGGATATTTATCCCCATCACCTCCATGGCTGTAGTCAGCCTGGTGCTGACCATTATTATTAATCTCTTTCGCTAATAAGCATTAACCACAGAGTCACAGACGACACAGGGATTTATTAATGTTATCCGCAGATTACGCAGATTTTCACAGATTAGTGATTTGTTCCAGACAAAAAACGTTTAATTTCATGAACATAAAATCTGCGTTCATCTGCGTAGTCTGCGGATAGTCAGATAGCAGCTTATCAGCTGATTTTTATCGTTTTACCTTCTGCTACTGATTGCAGCGCGGCATTGATGGCGGCGCAGTTGCCGCGGGCATCAGCCATACTGAGAAACGGCGCTTTATTATTCAAAATGCAGTCAGAAAAATGCTCGATTTCACGGTTGAAATGATTGGCCATCGGCAAAGACACCGTTTCTGACTCACCGGCATCGGTCCAGTAGGAAATCAGCGGCTGCTCGTCGTGCGGCTGCCAGACGGTGTGGCAGGTAATCCCGCCTTTGGTACCGATGATTTCATAGACACTGCGGCGGGCGTGTTCAAAGCTCATTTCAAAATGACCATAGCGACCGTCACCGAAATCAAAAATACCGCTGAGACTGACATCAGCGCCATGCTCATTCAGCTTGGCCATCGCAGTGGCGGCGACTGGCTCATTGTCAAACCAATGGCGAGCGGTATGAACGGCATAGGGACCGATATCCCACATTGCACCGCCACCATTAGCAATATCCCGGTTGATGCGATATAAGCGGGCCGGTTTCATTGGAAAAGCAAAAGCGGTTTTGACCGTCCGGACTTCGCCAATCTTGCCGGAATCAATCAAATCCCGGACAAAATCATGCTGGGTGTGGAAGCGGTACATGAAACCTTCCATCACGGTCACGTCATTCGCTTTTGCAGCGGCTTCAATGGCATCAATGTCTGCCACTTTCAGCGCCATCGGTTTTTCGATCAGCACATGCTTGCCATGATCAATCGCTTTCAAAGCCCACTCGGCATGCTCCTCATTCGCCATGGGCAGATAAATCGCATCAATATCATCACGCGCTAGCAATGCCTCTGGATCATCCAGCGCTTCAGCATCGGTCTCGTTTGGCGCATGCTTTTGCAGTGTCTCTGCTGCAGCACCCGGTCTACGGCTGGCAATCGCCACGAGTTTGGCATTCTCTGCCTCGACAATCGCCGGCATCAGTTTGTCATTGACCCGGGCCGCACCCAGGATTCCCCAACGTAGTTGTTCAGCCATCGATAGTTTCCTTAATTTATTCAGCAATGCAGCTCATGATAACGACTGAAACGGTGAAAACCAAACTGACAAAACCCTAGCAAATAGGGTGTTTTTATCTGAGTTTGCCTGTCTTATGCTAGTGTGGATTGACATTCATAAATAAAGGAGCCGGTTATGACTATTGAAGTTGGCCAAACCCTGCCTGCAGGTAAATTAAGCGAAAGTATCGGTTTTGACCCTGAAAACGGTTGTCCGCTCAAACCTGAGCCCAAAGACGTCGGTGAAATGGTGAAAGGTAAAACCGTCGTTATTTTCGGTGTACCCGGTGCTTTCACCCCTTTATGTTCTGCCGAGCACCTGCCGGGTTTTGTTAAGCATGCTGATGAAATCAAGGCAGCAGGCGCCGATGAAATCTGGTGTATGGCAGTCAACGACGCCTTCGTAATGGCCTCATGGGGTCGAGACAATAATGTGGAAGGTAAAGTACGCATGCTGGCAGATTGCAGCGCCGAATACA
>JABURN010000072.1 GCA_014762585.1 Methylophaga sp. | reverse complement strand
GGGTGATGATTTTTCGTTGCAACAAACGACGATCGCGGGTCAGTACAACCCGACGCTGCTGGAGCGCAATGTCAGCGACTTCGGCATCCTCGTAATCATTCCGATATAAGCAGTCAAATCCCAGCAGTCTCAGATACTGACTCAGTTTGCCGAGATTACTGTCGGCAATAAAGCGGATATGACGTAACGGTTTGTCTCTTAAGCGCAGCAGCGGGCTGATATTAAAGCTCTCGAAGACGGGATAAACACTGATTTCATCCCGATCCCTGACATGATATTGAAAATCGACCGAGTGGCCGTTGACCAGAATCAGTTCCACTTCAGTGTGCGGCACCCCCAAAGACTCAATAACGTCTTTGACAGAAGCTTTGCGGTGAATCGGGTAGGCAAACTGACGCTTCTTTTTTTCAGGCGGCAGAAAGTCATTCAGTTCTTCATAGAAACGCAGTGTTAGTTCGGCCATGTCGGTATACCCATACTGGCTCAGCTTGATTATATGATAAGGCTTATAAATCAGCCTGTTAATGTTTACATCAAGAATTGGTCTTTGCTGATGACAAGCGCATAATGATCAAACCTGTTTTTTTACAGGAGACGCTAATGGACGCGCTGATATTATCCATGATGGCCTGGCTGCATTTTCATACCGGCTACGATACTCAGGTTGAGTTGCCGAATGTCGCCATCACCGAGGTTGGCAATCTGTGTGTGAATTATGGCGTGCAGGCTTCTAATTGTGACGCCATGCAGCTCAAGGGCTTTTACAATGAACGCCACACCATTTATCTGCACGGCAATTTCCAGCATCAGAATCTGATTGATCAGTCCCGTTTACTGCATGAGCTGGTGCATTACATTCAGTGGCACAATGCTGAACATAACGACAGTTGCTGGGGCGTACTTGAGGCTGAAGCCTACCGCCTGCAGGATCAATGGCTGGTGGAAAATAACATGCAGAAAAGGGCCGATCCTTTCAAACTGGTGATGCTGGAAGCGGCTTGTGACAGTTGAAACTCAGTCATCAATCAGTGGCACAAAACTGACTGCGAGCAGGGGCTTTGATTCAGTCTCGCCTTGTGCATTTTTGGTGATAAGCGTGAGTTGCTGATAGAGCCCGTTCTCTGCCAGGGGGAGTATCATGCGACCGCCGGGTTTGAGCTGTTCCAGCAGGGCCGGCGGTACTGACGCACTGGCAGCCGTCACGATAATGGCATCGAAGGGAGCTTGTTCAGGCCAGCCCTCATAGCCATTGCTGTGTCTGCAACTGACATTATAGAAGCCGTGCTGATTGAGCCTGCTGGCCGCTGACTCTTGCAGAGATTCGATTCGCTCAATGCTGTAGACCTGCCTGGCCAGTTTGGCCAGAACGGCCGCCTGGTAACCGGATCCGGTGCCAACTTCAAGCACGCGGTCATCTGGTGATAAATCCAGTAAATCGGTCATCAGTGCGACGATGAAAGGTTGAGAGATCGTCTGACCATAGCCGATTGCCAGGGGGGAGTTAGTGAACGCCTGAGAATGAGCAACCTGGGGTACAAAATCCGCCCTGTTTACTTCGGCCATCGCAGACATGACCTTATCTGCAAATTGAGCCCGGCCGGTATAGACAGCCGTCAGCCTCGCTTCCTGCCTGATTGTCTCCAGCATACGCTTGATATCAGCATTCATAGGCTTAGCGCGTTTTATGATTTACAGTTTTATTCTGCGCTTAACTTTTGCGTTGTCCAAGCGCTGAAATAAAAAAGGCATCCGAAGATGCCTTGTTAGCTAATCGTAGCTGTAATGCTTACGAAGTGGTTTAGTGACTTGCCAGAAGCTCTTGAGGCCAGCTGGAAATTCCACGTAATCACCGGCAACCACGGTGACAGGAGGTTCTCCATCGGGCGTCACCACGATCTCACCTTCCAGCAGGTAAGCTTTTTCAGTCTCGTCAAAATCCAGTCTGAACTCAGTCACCGGGCAGTCCCAGATTTCCCAGTTCGCAACACCCAGTTCCTGAAGCCGGGCTTCAGAAGGGTTTTTATCAATAATAATTTGAGGCATTGATTATCCCTGTAATAAAAAGTCCCTGCTTAGCAGGGCATGCACAAACCGCAGCAGTTGCGGCCGGCGAATATTAGCAGAACTTGTTCGGCGAGAGTGAATTAAAGAACTTTTTCCTATTATGCTTTTCTCTTATTCGAAGCAGCGTTAGAATCAAATCACACACAGGAGTGGGAGGTTGATATGGATGCAAGGGTAATCTCGATGTTGGTCAATCAACCGGATACCCTGAATGGCCGGTTGGAAATTTTACACTAGGCTATACTGCAAAAAGTCCCCGCCATTACCCGCCTGAGTTGTTCCCTTTATGACGTTCAAACTGATGAGCTCAAGACATTTTTAACCAGTTGTCTGAGCGGCACAAGCGCAGAAAAACATGAATTGCTGCTGGCCGATAGCCCGCATCTAGCCGAACTTGCGAAAAATATCCAGTACTCTGCGGTCAATGTCGATGCCGGCTTTAATCAGCTTGATCCTGATCATGCAGCCTGGTTGCGTGAAAAAGGTTATCGATCGACGTTTATTGTGCCCATGCTGCAAGGGCAACGTTTCATTGGCTTTATTTTCTTTGACGCCATTGAGGCCGATGTTTTCGGTGATAGTGTTCAACGTGAGCTGATTCTGCATGTGCAGATCATCAACATGACTATCGCGGCAGAGATGTCCCTGGTACAGAGCTTATTGGCTACAACCAAAATCGCTCGCGACTTTGCTGACATGCGGGATTTTGAGACCGGGCTCCATCTCGATCGCATGGCTCATTATGCCCACATCATCGCCCGATACCTGGCACCGAAATATCAACTGAGTGACGAGTGGATCGAGCACATTTTCATGTTTGCTGCTTTACATGACATCGGCAAAATCGGCGTACCAGATAAAATTCTCTGTAAACCCGGCAGGCATAATGACGAAGAACGGGAAATCATGAAAACACACGTCAACAAGGGCGTCGTGCTGTTACAGCGCTTATTGGCGGATTATGATTTGGTGAACATGCGTGATACCGAGCTGATGATGAATATCGTCGCTTATCACCACGAGTATCTGGATGGTTCCGGCTATCCCAATGGCCTGAGCGGCGATCAGATTCCGCTTGAGGCGAGAATCAGTACAGTGGCAGATATTTTTGATGCCCTTACCAGCCGGCGACCCTATAAAAAAGCCTGGTCAATCGATGCTGCACTGGAAGAACTGCAATCCATGACCGCGTCGGGCAAGCTGGATCCGGACTGTGTTCAGGCAGTCATCGACGAGCGCGAGGAGTTTGAGCATATCGTCAATCTGCTCGCGGACGAGCAGGATAAGCGCTCAGCCGATGACATCATGAAAGGCTTTCAGCGCTGATATCAGAAAGTCAGGGTCGCCGCTTTTTCACCGTCAATACTGACAAGGCAGGAAAGATCGACTTTCTTTCTCCATTGACAGTCAGACGCTACATTCCGGCCTTCGTACTTACCAGAAAAACTGGCAGCATCGTAATTATAGGGCAGCTCACCTGTAATCACGGTCTCACCATTTATAACAACCTGGTGCTCAAAACTGATCTGGTTAAAACGGCCAGTTATTTCTAACTGCGCTGCTGAATCAGCAGGCCGGTAAAACTGTTTGGGTGAGGCAGTGGTACAACCCACTGTCGCCAGTATCAGGCCGGCGAGAAAAATTTTGTTCATGATAAATCCATATCTGTTGGGAAAGGCGTTGCAGCCGTCGTTGGCTGGCGATGTGCTCATACTACCCAAACTGACACTGCGCTCACAAGCACCGAAAGTGTGGCATCACCGCCGTCATGGCTTCTGGTAGGATTACGATGTGAAAAACTTTAAACGATGGCTTCTCCGCTTTTTACTGCTGTTAATGCTGGCAGGGCTGACGCTCAGCCTGCTGATGGTGGTGCCGTTTAGATGGATTAATCCCCCTTACACTATGGTGATGGCCGATCGCTGGTTGAGTGGTGAGGAAAACTTCTACTTACATCAGCAATGGCTGGATTGGGAGCAAATACCCAAACAGGCGGCGCTGGCAGTGGTCACCTCAGAAGATCAACGCTTCCCGTCGCATCAGGGCTTTGATTTCGATGCCATTGTCTCGGCTTTGAAAGCGGCTTCCAGAGGGCGTGAGCTGCGTGGTGCCAGCACTATCAGTCAGCAGGTCGCCAAAAATATGTATTTGTGGACCGGTCGCAGTTGGCTGCGTAAAGGTCTGGAGGTCTGGTTCACATTGCTGATAGAGCTGACCTGGGGGAAACAGCGTATTCTCGAGGTTTATCTCAATATCGCTGAGTGGGGCCATGGTGTGTTTGGTCTGGAAGCTGCCAGTCGCTATCACTTTTCTAAACCGGCTTCGCAACTGACCCCCATGCAGTCAGCCTTGTTAGCGTCAAGTCTGCCTAGTCCACTGAAATATGACCCGGCACATCCCCAGCCGCATTTGATCGA
>JABURN010000213.1 GCA_014762585.1 Methylophaga sp. | reverse complement strand
GCGGCTGCTTCTGAGCCTGTATTATAATGCCGAGCTGAATTTGAAGGAGATCGGAGAAGTCCTGGGGGTCAGCGAGTCCCGGGTCAGCCAGATCCACAGCCAGACTGTGCTGCGTCTCCGTTCCAAACTTCGTGACTGGATGATGTAATTTTTGGAGGTTAGTTTTGGATAAGAATATGAAAATCCTGATTGTGGATGACTTTTCCACAATGCGACGGATTATAAAAAACCTGCTTCGCGATCTCGGCTTCAACAACACCCAGGAAGCTGATGATGGCACGACTGCCCTCCCGATTCTGCAGGCAGGTGGCATTGATTTCCTGATCACTGACTGGAACATGCCGGGCATGCAGGGCATCGACCTGCTCAAAACGGTTCGCGCCGATGAGAAGCTGTCCACGCTGCCGGTACTGATGGTGACTGCCGAAACCAAACGCGAACAAATCATCGAAGCCGCCCAGGCCGGGGTGAATGGGTACATCGTCAAACCCTTCACCGCTGCCACGCTGAAGGAGAAAATCGAAAAGATTTTCGAACGTATCAACGCACAATAAGGAGCATTTTGCTCATGGCTTCCCCGAATCAAGATATTCAGCTCGATGCTGCCCGTGCCCTGGTTCAGGCACTGGAAAACAATGATGACAGCGCCGTCAACAAACAATTGACCATCCTCACCCAGTCACATGAAAGTCAGCTGTTCCAGGAAGTGGGCAAGCTGACCCGTGAACTGCATGAAGCGCTCAGCAATTTTAATGTTGATTCGCGACTGATTGATTTAACCGAGAATGACATTCCCAATACCCGCGACCGCTTGAACTATGTCATTACCACCACTGAGGAAGCCGCGCACAAAACTTTGGGGCATATCGATGAAACCCTGCCTTTGGCTCAAGAACTCCGCCAAACTGCCGAAAAGATAGATGAAAGCTGGCAACGTTTCCGTAACAAGGAAATGACGGCGGATGAATTCCGGCAATTGGTGAAAGAGATTGAAGCCTATCTGCCCACCGTCAAAGGCCATGCCGACCAGGTTCATGCCAACCTGTCGGAAATGATGCTGGCTCAGGGCTTCCAGGATTTGACCGGACAGGTGATCCGTCAGGTCATCAATCTGGTGGAAGAAGTGGAAGACAACCTGGTGCAACTGGTCAAGGTGGCCGGTAAACACCAGCAAGAAACCAAACAGAAAAAAGAAACTGACCCTATTAAAGCCGAAGGCCCGCAGATAAACGCAAAGGACAACCCCAACGTGGTCAATGACCAGGACGATGTGGATGACTTGTTATCTAGCCTCGGCTTCTGAGGAAATGATGCATGACGCTGGATACCGATGATGAAATTCTGCAGGACTTTCTGGTCGAAGCCGAAGAAATACTGGAAGGACTGAACGAGCAACTGGTCGAGCTGGAGAACAGCCCGCAGGATAAAGATCTGCTCAACTCGATTTTCCGCGGCTTCCATACCATAAAAGGTGGCGCCGGCTTCCTCAGCCTGGAAGCGATGGTCAACCTGTGTCACAAGGGCGAGGATGTGTTCAACCTGCTGCGTCAGGGCGAGCGCTTTGTCGATGCCGACATGATGGACACCTTCCTCAAGGTGCTCGATATTCTCAATACCATGTTCGACGAGCTGAAGTCGGGTCAGTACCCCACTGCTGCCGACCCGGCCATTTTGTCGCAACTCGCTGCCTATCTAGACAAAGACAGCGCCTCATCGGCACCCGCAGAGCCTGCAGCGCCGGAGCCGGAACCCGAGCCCGAGCCCGAAGTCACGCCTGTGTCTGAAACAGGTGGCACTGACGCGGCCGCTGATGATGAAATTACTGACGACGAATTCGAGGCCTTACTGGATCAGTTGCATGGCAATGCTGCACCTGGCAGTAATCAAGCGCCATCTGTGCCTGAAAAACCGGCGGCACCCACACCAGAAACCGGTGCCGGTGATAGTGATGACATCACCGAAGAAGAATTTGAAGCACTGCTGGATCAATTGCAGGGCAAGAGTCAGAAACCGGCTGCCGCCAAACCCGCGGCGGCTGATAAACCAGCCTCATCCCCGCAGCCAGCAGCCAAACCCGGGCCTGCCCCGCAGCAATCGGCAACACCTGACAGCAATAACGATAAGGCAGAGGCGTCCAAGCCTGAACCCAAACCAGAGCCCAAATCCGAACCCGCCGCGGCCAACAAAGCTGCCCCGGCTCCGGCCAAACAGGCTGACACCAGCGTGCGTGTCGATACCAGTCGTCTCGATGACATTATGAACATGGTCGGAGAACTGGTGCTGGTGCGGAATCGTATCAGCACACTGGAAGCCGCATTTGAAAATGAGGAAATGGCCAAAGCGGTTAATAACCTGACCGTGGTTACTGGTGATCTGCAGACCGCAGTGATGAAAACCCGGATGCAGCCGATTAAAAAAGTCTTCGGCCGGTTCCCGCGCGTGGTGCGCGACCTCGCCCGCAGCCTGAAGAAAGATATTAATCTGGAACTGCGTGGTGAAGAGACCGACCTGGATAAAAATCTGGTGGAAGCCCTGGCCGACCCGCTGGTGCATCTGGTGAGAAATGCCGTCGATCACGGTATTGAAATGCCGGATGTACGTGAAGCCGCCGGCAAACTGCGCCAGGGTAATATCGTGCTGGCCGCGGCGCAGGAAGGCGATCATATTCTGCTGACCATTGCTGATGACGGTGCCGGAATGAATCCGGAAGTGCTGCGCCGCAAAGCGGTGGAAAAAGGCATGATGGACGAGGACACCGCAGCCCGACTGACTGAATCCGAGTGCTTTTCGCTAATCTTCTCGCCCGGTTTTTCCATGAAGCAGGAAATCTCCGACATTTCCGGCCGCGGCGTCGGCATGGACGTAGTCAAAACCAGTATTTCCAAGCTCAACGGCGTGATTGATATCAAGTCGGAAATTGGTGTCGGCACGACACTGTCAATCAAGGTGCCGCTGACACTGGCGATTATGCCGACGCTGATGGTCATGCTGGGAGATCAGATTTTCGCGTTCCCGCTGGTCAGTGTGAATGAGATTTTCCATCTGGACCTGTCGAAAACCAATGTGGTCGACGGACAGGAAACCATCATGGTCAGAAATAAAGCCCTGCCATTATTCTATCTGCGCAAATGGCTGGTGAAACATTACAACCCGACACAAGAGTCGGATTCTGATATCGAACACGTGGTGATCGTCAACGTCGGTACCCAGCGTGTTGGTTTTGTGGTCGATCAACTGCTGGGACAGGAAGAAGTCGTTATCAAACCGCTGGGCGCACTGCTCCACGGCACCAAGGGACTGGCCGGCGCCACCATTACCGGTGACGGTCGTATCGCGCTGATCCTCGACTTTCCGGAGTTGATGAAAGCCTACGCCAACCGCGGTTACTAGGGGACGAGAGTGACGGTAAAGGTCCTGATTGTCGACGACTCCAGTTTTTTCCGAAAGCGTCTGAGCGAAATTATTGATGCCGATCCGCGGCTACAGGTGGTCGGTACTGCGAGCAATGGCGAGGAAGCCATTGCTCAGGTACAGAACCTGCGCCCGGATGTGGTCACCATGGATCTGGAAATGCCGGTCATGGATGGCATCAGTGCAGTGCGTAAAATAAAGGCATTGCGCCAAACACCGGTGTTGATGCTGTCGACCTGGACCACTGAAGGGGCCAAATCCACGCTGGATGCACTCGAAGCGGGTGCGACTGATTTTCTCCCCAAACGCTTTGAGGATCTGTCCTCCGATCGCAGTGAAGCGCAGAAAAAACTGTGTCAGCGTATTTACCATCTGGCCAGTGGTTTTCATGCCAGCCTGGAAAAAACCCTGCAGCCATCTGCCCCCACACCAGCACCGCGTGCCCGTGATAGCAAACAGATTGAAGTACCGGGGCTTGTCGCTATCGGCACCTCCACAGGCGGCCCGGTGGCGCTGCAGAAAGTACTGACGCCATTACCGGCCTCTTTCCCTAGTCCGATTGTGATGGTGCAGCATATGCCAGCCACCTTCACCCCGTCGTTTGCGGAACGCCTCAACAGTCAATGCCGGATTCATGTAAAACAGGCTGAACACGGAGAAGCCCTGAACCCGGGCACGGCCTACCTGGCACCCGGCGGCCAGCAGATGCTGATCAAAGGTCGTCCAGGCCGATTGTATTTGCATGTCGAAGATGGTGACCCGAGCCAGACTTACAAGCCCTGTGTTGATCTGACCTTCAGTTCCATCGCCCGGGTATTCCCTGCCGAGACTCTGGCGATTATCCTGACCGGCATGGGCAGTGACGGTCGTGATGGCTGTCAGGCCATTAAGCAACTGGGCGGCACCATCTGGGCCCAGGATCAGGCCAGCAGCACAATCTATGGCATGCCGATGGCGGTCGCCAAGGCCGGCCTTGCCGATAAAATTCTGGACGTCAGTGACATCGGCCGGCAACTGGCGGAGCTGCAATAATGGATATCCTCAGCATCCTCGGTCTGATCGTCGGTTTCGGTGCTATCCTGGTCGGTCAGCACCTGGAAGGCGGACACCTCGATACCATTCTGAATGCCGTGGCGATGCTGATTGTTTTCGGCGGTACGCTGGGCGC
>JABURN010000247.1 GCA_014762585.1 Methylophaga sp. | reverse complement strand
AACAACAATAGGATGAGTCCAAGTAAACGCATCAAGCTTTATCCATGGGTTTTAGTATTGATTCCGGCGACGTCGGTATTGAAGCAACAGACGTCGAGTCAGCCAGATGACGCCCCCCAGAAAAACCAGCAAGAGAAACAGGGCACGCCAGGGATACTGTGATACCCATAATCCCAGTCCGCCACGCAGGCCGAAGGCAGAAAAAGGCGCATCAGCCAGACCGATAGATGTCACTTTCTCCTCATCAGGCTGCCAGAAAGCAACTAGGCCCTGCAACTGCCCCCAGTGACTGTAATCCACCAACGTCTTAATGCCTGCCTGCAAGTGAGCAGCATCCGTTGCTGTAAAGACAATGTGATCCGGCGAATCGCCCAGTTCCGTGGAAATGGCATAGACGGTATCATCGAGGCCATTCTCGAACTGGATACTGGCCTCGGTCAGATTGGTGGGAGGTGTTTTACGCAGCCCCGTTTTTTCCATCAGTGTATTGAGCCATTCCGCACCCTCGTGAACGCGAATAGTGGCTGACTGGATCAGCGGCACCCGGAGTTCGACGCGATCGGGTAAATCCCGATTCACCGCGACTTTGATATCTTCCGGCAGGTTTTTCAGCGCACCAATCCAGTAGTGTTGTGATACATCCGAATTCATTGCTTCCCGGGCAAGACCAAAATAAGCTTTTAGCAGCGGACGCTTGTATATCTGGCTTAATTTAGCTGTGAGCGTCATCGCCGCTGAAAGGGTCTCAGAGTCAGCCTGTCCGAGATAAAATGCCACATCTTTACCCAAGGGCAAATGGGTAAACAGATAGCCCTGACCAGTTAACATGGACAAATCTCGTTGCCGTAACTCATCACCACCGAATTTCTGTACCGTGGTATCAGCATAAATGGTGGTGGCCAGGTTGCCCGTAAAGAACGGCTGACATTCACCGCCATTGCTCTGTGGCACCATGACTGGTTGAAATTCCAGCTCATTCCAGCCGGGGCGCATTACACCCGCGGGAATGGTCACCGCATAATTTTCATAGACACCGCCTCGCGGATCGGACATGGGAATTGAACCGTTCAGGACCCCATTAGTCAATATATTCAGTGAGGATTGTCTGGCCATGCCACTGGCATAGGCCATGTGAACTCGTACCTGCATGCGACCCTGCCAGGTGTTATTCCAGATTTTGAGTTTGATGCTATCCGCATCGACGCCGGTAAGCGTACGTGATTGATAACCCAGCGCTCTCAATGGGAAAGCACCGGAGGTTTGGGTCGGTATTGAAAACCGTTGCTCCAGCTGTTCCCGATCAGGCAGAATCAACTTTCCAATACTTGCCCAGCGTCGTTCTGGCCATGGCACAGAAGGGATAGCAAAAGCATAGGCAACGTCCTTGAGAGTCTCATCATCATCAGCAAACAGGGCAAGCAGGTATTGATTTTCATCGCCCGATATCCGCTGAATAATCATGCCGGGTCCGCCATTCCCCGGATATTCACTGAAATCAACCAGTCCGGATAACTCCTGTTTTTTTCCAATTATCACAGCGACATGGCTATCACCCATTTGCCGCTGAAGTGCACGCTCATTTTCTGGCAGTGTCTGATGTGACAGACTCACCGGCACAAAATCATAGCGCTGAGCAATGCCTTGTGCCACCAGACCGAGTGAGCTTAGTAAAGGATCCGAAACCCGCTCAGCACTGAATACCGTGACGGACTCCTGTTGTCGCCAGCTTGCGCGGTCAAATAAACTGCTTAACTGACTCAGCTGTAGCGAGAGCGGCCTGGCACTGGCATCGATAATAAATCCGGAATCGGCCACATTGATCTGTGACCAGAGCTGTGGCGCCAGTGGATATTCGCATTGCTCGCTGTAGTGCTGAACCGCACGTAATTTTATGCTGTTATAGCCTGGTTTGAGCAGACGGCTGGGTAGATTAATCCGGTGGCTGAAGCTTTCTCCTCCGACGTTGAGTGGATACTGCTCTATGACACGCTCATTGAGAGAGACGACTAGCTGTGAATGCTCGTTGAGTTCCTGAGAAGCGGTGCCGTTAAGAACCAGTGTGACTTCCGAAGTATGCTTCAGGGCCGGCAGTGGCAGCGATAAATCCAGACTCGCATTCACCCCTTTGAGATCCCGGGGCTGGCTGTCGCCAAGCAATTGCGATAAGGGCAATTCAAAACGCTGGCCCGTTTTTGTCTCCAATGCCTGTTCCGTTATCACCCCGTCTTGCAGCGCAACCGCATTTGCTGCCTGAGCCAGCCCATGACACGCCATCAGTAACACGCAAATCAGACTCCATCCCTTCATCATTCGGACCTCAACTCTGTTTTTCCAATTTCAATATTTTTAACCACTGACGAATGTGCATCAGGCCTCGGTTCCACGCAAAACTGAAAATGATCCCGATACCAGCGATGATGCTCCTGCCCTGGTGCCGGGTTTGATTCTGTGCAATCAGGGCCTCACTGCTGTGAAAAGCCAGATGAACTGCGGCCCGTTCATCGGCGACATCAGCAAAACGATAACTCAGTCCTATCTGCCACTGGCCATCAGGCCGGCGGTTGATATTTTCAATGAAGGCATCAAGTACCAGCGCCGACTGTGTGAAGCTGATACGAACCGGTTGGCCATTCATAACGAGTGCTGTCGCCATTTTCTGTTGACTGATAAGTAGAGCAGTCCCATGCGAGGACACATCGATTGTCATGCCGCTGAAAGAATCGAAATCAGATCCTGAGACGATGACGCTTTCACGGTGGGGCACCCTGGGTTCCTGTCTCAACTGCCGGCGCTCCAGCATCACACCCAGCGCTCCCAGCAATAAGGCCAAATCCAGTAACGCCCAAAACAACACAAATGCCACAGCACCCTGACCGAAAGGCTCTTCAATATAGCGGTGTATCCCCCAGATCACTGCAGCGGCGTTCAACAGCAACAAAAGGTAGAACGGTTTAGCCAGGGTGGAAATAAAATCACTGTCGAGTCTCTCTCCCTTGGGCGTGACTTTGAATGTGGGGGCCAGTGGATTTCGGAATACCTCGTAAAGGCCCTTGCTGACATAGACGGATTGGATGACTTCGTAAAGTTGCGACATAAATGGCCAGCGCACACGCCCGTAGAAATACTGTGTGGCGATCATGGAGGCAATGAACACGGGACCGGCATAACTGATAAGCTCACCTGCCGTAGCATCACATAAATTGATATAAGCCAGAAGAAAAGCCGGGGGTGCTAACAGCAGAACTAGTCGAGAACTGGCAAATCCCCAGTAAAAGGCAAAATTAGTATATAGAAGACGCTGTGTGAACTTGAGTTTGGGCTGCAGCCAGGGGTTTTTAAGTAGGAAGATCTGCAACATCCCCTGTCCCCAGCGCACCCGTTGCACCACAAAGCCGCTGTAGGTTTCCGGCTGCAGTCCGGATACCATGGGTCGGTTGAGGTAGGCCGTAGTGTAACCGAGACTCATGGCATCAATCGTAGTTTCGGCATCTTCAGTAATCGTTTTACCTGAGAGCCCACCCAGCTCATCTATTACTGAGCGCCTTAAAATCGCGGCAGAACCACAAAAAAACGAGCAGCCCCATGCATCGAGACCAGGCTGCATCACATCATAAAAAAGCTCATTCTCTGCCGGGGAGGTGGAGAAAGTATCCAGATTGCGCTCCAGTGGGTCCGGACTGACAAAATTATGCGGCGTCTGCACCACAAACAGTTTCGGGTCGGCGAGGAACAGGCCCACCGTATTCTGCAGAAAGTCTTCGGTCGGAATGTGATCACAATCCAGTATCAGCAGTAACTCGCCTCGGGTATGCGGCAAGGCACTGTTGATGTTTCCTGATTTAGCGTGGAGGTTTTTCTCACGTGTCAGGTAACCCGCACCAAACCGGCTGGCAAGTGCTTTGAGTTCCTCTGCACGGCGCATCGCAGCTGATGCTTTGACGGGGTCCGGATCCTGACATTTCTGGGTTGTACCACCATCATCCAGGATATAGACATGCAGTTTCTCAGCAGGATAATCCAGTTGGGTCGCTGCTATGACTGTGGGTCGTATAATCGCCGGATCTTCATTATAAGTAGGGATATAGATATCCACATCCGGCCACAAAAACTGATCCGGCGGTAATGGTACCGGTCTCCTGTGAAAGGGCTGGGCATTGATAAAAAAGCCAAACAGCATGTTTATCAGGCCGTAACCCTCGGCCAGCAACAGCAATAAACCGCAGATCATCGAAACCAACCCATACTGCATGGGTAGCGAGTCATTAGCCCGCCAGTTCAGATAGCGGAAAGTCAGAAACGTAACGATAAAAATGATACATAACCGCAGCCATTGCTGATAACGGCTGGATTTAATGTGCTTTGAAAGGTTGTAGCAAATTATCAACAGCAACAGCAGGACGGCTGATTGCAGCATTTGGGACTGATAGCTGATGGAAATAAAAGAAAAGCTGATCAGCGAGAGCATGACCAGCATCCATAAAATTAAAAGTGAATGTTGTCGAATGGACGATAACAAGAGCTTCACTCAGCTATCCTGCATTGTGTGTTGCTGCGAATATGACATGTCTGTTATTCACAATGAACACAGTAT
>JABURN010000207.1 GCA_014762585.1 Methylophaga sp. | reverse complement strand
CAACAGCATGAATAAACTTTAACTTTTTGCGGACGTTTTCCGACACAACAAAGGGATAAGCATCCGGCTGGCCTGTGCTGCGGTTCAGTGCATTAATCACCCTGACCAGTTCCAGCCATTCCTCAAACCATTTGTCGAAATCCTGGTCTCCCTCTACCCGGTCAATAACACCGTAACTCAGTGCTGTCTCGAGTGTTTCAATCATGAGTAAATAATGAGCCCAGGTCTCAGCCCAGTCTTCCAGTGGATGGGCACTGGCATAGGCTGAAATAAATTCCTGCTGCCAATCAGCGCCGGGCCCGTGGGAATAATAGGCCTCGAGACTGGCACTGTAATCCTTTGTTTCATCGCCAAAGCATTGCTGGAATGGACCATAGTGCTGGCCGCCTTTAATCAATATCTCCCAGTAATAATGGCCTATTTCATGGCGGAAATGCCCAAGTAAGGTCCGATACGGTTCATTCATGGCCTCTTTGGCTGCCTCCCGGTAACTGGCATCGGCCTCAGCAGCATTAATCGTAATCACTCCCTGATGATGTCCGCTCAATACATGTTCAAGGCTCACTTTCGGGTTGCTGCGCTGGTCTTCGAGAAAATCAAACCTCAAGAAGGGTTGCTGATTCAGCCCGATGGGCAATTGCTGGACCAGCAGGCCATAAAACAGGCGCCTTTTAGCCGCTTCCAGCGTTCGCCATCGCCGCCAGTTATCGGGGTTGTCAAGTAGGGGGATTTGTCTGGTCGTGGCGCAGGATAAACACTGTTTGTCGCTATGCTCTAATGGAATCAGCCAGTTACATTGCACCTCATGATCGCGATGCTCACAGAATTTGAATTGTTGCGCGGGTTCATGCAAAACCTGCCAGCCAGATGCCTTCTGCGTTAAGGTCCTCAGCGATTTAGTCACTGGATCAAAGCCAAGCTGACTGCCACAGGCACCGCAATAATGATTATCGAAATAAACTTCCTGCCCGCAGGCACAGCTGAAGCGTTTCATGCTGTTGCATAATCCGGGTAGAACCAGTTTTTCGCTATCGCTTGGTTGATAGCGCTGAGGCTGACCTGTAATTCATCCATCTGAACATGGGTCATGGCCAGGCTGGCATCCTCAGCTTTATAGTCCTGCAGCTTGTTCAGCACATCTTGTTGCAGACTTAATACCGTCTCGGACCTGGGAAGGTAATGGAGATAATTCCCCAGCGCCTTGACGGCAAAACTCAAGGATCGAGGGAAAGTGGTATCGGTGATCAAAAAAGTAAGCACTTTATCCGCTTTGAGGGTTGAGGCATTGTGTTGAATGTACATTTGCTGTGCACTCAGAGCACGTAACAGGGTCCCCCACAGAATTCCTTCATACTGCTTACTGATCTCACTATCCTTATCAGCCACCAGTATTGAGGTCATTTCCAGAATACGGCTGGTCATATCCGCGCGTTCGATATATTTGCCTACAAGCAGGAAATCATAAGCATAATTACGACTCATGTGATTGGCGATAATGCCCCAGATGCCGAGGCAACGCTCGGTGATGGCGAGCAGCAGATTTTGTCTTCGACGACGGTTGCCGATAGAGGACATCTCTCCCTTTACCATCAGATGAAGTTCGTTCACCTGCTCCCACAGCGTTTCCGGAAGAATATCCAGAGAGGTTCGGGCATTCTCTCTCAGCGAAAACAGGGCATTGACCAAAGAACCGCCATAGCTGGTATCTGCCAGCAGAAAATGCATGATGTCATATTCATTCACGCGATCATAGCGATCGAAATAGTCATTTTTGGCGTCAAAAATCGTGACCAGCGTATACCAGTTAATATCGCGATGTTGAGGCAAATCCATCAACAGGGAGGTATGCACATTAATCAGTCTCGACGTATTTTCTACCCTCTCAAGATAGCGGGCTAACCAGAAAATTCTCTCTCCTACACGCGATAGCATTATTGCCCCTCCATGAAAGACCGATCGTCGACAATCCAGGTATCCTTGCTGCCACCGCCCTGAGAAGAATTCACGACTAATGAGCCCTCAACGAGGGCTACCCGGGTCAACCCACCCGGTGTGACATAACAATCCTCACCTGAGAGAATAAACGGCCTCAGATCGACATGTCGCGGCGCAATGCCACCATCACAACAGGTAGGTGATACGGACAGTTTCAGTGTCGGTTGGGCGATGTAGTTATTGGGATTCTGCTTCAGCAACTGTCGGAACTCAGACACTTTTTCTTCACTGGCATGAGGCCCCACCAGCATGCCATAGCACCCTGACTCATTAGCCGGCTTGACCACAAGCTCCGGCAAGTGCTCAAGCACATGGGCTAATTGCTCTGGCTCGCGGCATAACCAGGTTGGGACGTTGTCCAGGATGGGCTCCTCATTGAGGTAGTAGCGAATCATTGCCGGCACATAAGCATAAATCACCTTGTCGTCCGCTACGCCACAACCCGGCGCATTGGCAATGGCCACTTTACCCTGACGCCAGGCACGCATAATCCCGGGGACCCCCAGCATAGAGTCCGGACGGAAGGCTTCCGGATCAATAAAGTCATCATCAATACGGCGGTAAATGACATCGACCCGCTCCAGGCCGTGAATCGTTTTCATGTAGACATAGTTGTCACGACCCACCAGTAGGTCGGCCCCTTCCAATAGCGTCAGGCCCGCCTGCTGGGCAAGGAATGCATGTTCATAATAGGCAGAATTGTAAACGCCGGGTGTCAGTAACACCATATTGGGATTGGATACGTCAGGACGCAGTGACCGCAGCATCCTGGACAGTTGTTCCGGGTAGGCATCGACCGGACTGATGTCCAGTAAGCGGAATAACTCTGGAAAGACACGCTTGGTGGTCTTACGGTTCTCAAGCATGTAAGAAACACCGGAAGGCACTCTGAGATTATCTTCCAGAACATAGAGCTTGCCGGTATCATCGCGTACCAGATCCGAGCCACAGATATTGGCCCACACGCCATGGCTTGGACTCATGCCCTGACAGTAAGCACGATAGCCCTTGGAATCGTAAACCACATCCGCGGGCATCAGACCATCCTTTACAATGCTCCCTTCATTGTAGATGTCGTCAATGAACTGATTTAAAGCACGAATTCGTTGCTGCAGCCCTTTTTCGGTGCGTTGCCATTCCGATTTGGGAATGGCGCGGGGAATAATGTCGAACGGCCACGCGCGGTCAATATTGCCCGCATCGCTGTAGACCGTGAAGGTAATGCCCCGCTCAAGCATTTCCATCTCAGACTCATTGATACGTTGGCTGAACGCCTCCTCATCCATGCTGGTCAGGTAGTCCAGTAAACGATAACTGAAGCCTCGAGGTTGATGCTTCTCATACATCAATTCATCGAAAAAGCCATCAGGGTCGTAGTCCCGCCACATCTCTTTCATGCTTCATCCCCCTGCGCTTACCATCATAAGACACCAATATTCAAGACAGAGCAAGTCTCATGCCCATCAGTGAATGGCTTCATTGGGGACAGGACAGATAAAGGGCTATTCAGTGAAACAGCATGGATTTGACCATGCCGTTGATAATCTTGGCGGCATTATCATCACGGGTACCGCGAAAGGTGGAAACCAGCAGTTTCGCTTCGTTGATGGCGGTATCAATATCTTCGCGGAAAAGCTGATTGAAACGATTAACGCCCATGATGTAAACAGCACCCGGCGTCGCCGTCTGCGCAATGATTTCCTGTTCTGCTGCACTGCGATGGCGGGTGATAAACCGTCCCAGCAACTGGCTGTACAGCGGGATGCCCATCATAAACGTCAGCAGCTTGTTCACTTCTCTGGGATTACGGTCCTGCCAGTACTGCGCATAAGCGGAAATGCGGCGGAACCGGGGCCAGTCGACACCTTCCATCCGGGAGACCGGGCCAGTCGGCAGGCTACCATGAAAAATGGCTTCGATATCCTGACAAAAGGCATGAAAATCCGGTAATGCCGCGTCAATCAGTGTGTCTGAAACCAGAGCAATATCGGCTTCCAGTTCTTCCAACGCGGCCAGTGGCGCATCATATAACTCCACTTTAGCGTGCAGTTGCTGCTGATTTTCATCACGCCAGAATCGCAGTGCCTTTGCCTGTGGATGAAACTCGGCAAGCACAGCGACAGAAGAAAACAGGCTGGCATGTTCAGTCATAAGTTCTTTTTATCTTATCTTGTGCCTTAATTTCAATGACAGACAATAACACCGGGGAATTCCTGAGCGCGCTTGATGTTAGAACTCCCAGACAAAAAAAGCCCCGACTGGCGGGGCTTTTCAGAAGTTGACCAAAAGCGGCTTAGCCCAGTGCAGCTAGCGCTTTGTCATAATCAGGCTCATCGGCGATTTCCGGGACCTGTTCGGTGTAGATGACTTTACCCGACTCGTCCAGAATCACGACGGCACGGGAACACAGCTCTGCCAGTGGGCCTTCCTGCATTTTCAATCCATAATCTTCAGCAAAGCTGGAACGGAAAGCGGACGCGGCGATCACATTATCCAGACCTTCCGCCCCGCAGCAACGATCCAGTGCAAACGGCAGGTCCTTGGAAACACAGACAACGGTCGTATTTTCAAGCGATGAAGCCTTGCTCTTACACTGGCGCACTGAGTGGGCACAGGTTAGCGTATCGACCGAGGGGAAAACAT
>JABURN010000162.1 GCA_014762585.1 Methylophaga sp. | reverse complement strand
AAAAAAAAAGGGTCAAACAAAGTCTGTTGTTGCTGGGGATATACAAATGAAAGTGCAGCCCCGTCAGTATTGTGTGATTGTACGTCGACTGGAAGAAGAAAGCGTGAGTGCGGGGGGGATCGGTACCCCTGATAACGCAGCAGAAAAACCCTCACGCGGTGAGGTACTTGCCGTGGGTGATGGCAAAGTAACGGATTCAGGCGAAGTTCGTGCACTGACAGTCAAAGTCGGTGACAAAGTCCTGTTCGGTAAATACGCCGGTACTGAAGTAAAAGTTGAAGGCGAAGAGCTGCTTGTCATGCGTGAAGATGACATTGTCGCTGTTATCGAAGGCTAATCTTCTGGATTCAATTGCTTTATAAAGGATAAGAGGAATAAACATGGCTGCTAAAGAAGTCAAATTCGGCGCTGATGCGCGTCAAAAAATGGTTAAAGGTGTTAACACCCTGGCCAACGCAGTAAAAGTGACCCTGGGCCCGAAAGGTCGTAACGTCGTTCTCGACAAAAGCTTCGGTGCACCTACCGTCACTAAAGACGGTGTTTCTGTCGCGAAAGAAATCGAACTGGAAGACAAGTTCGAGAACATGGGCGCACAAATGGTGAAAGAAGTGGCTTCTCACACTTCTGATGCTGCCGGTGACGGTACCACTACGGCGACTGTACTGGCACAAGCCATTCTGCGTGAAGGTATGAAGTCTGTGGAAGCAGGCATGAACCCGATGGATCTGAAACGCGGTATCGATAAAGCGGTACAGGCTGCGGTTGAAGAGTTGCGCAAAATGTCTTCACCTTGTGACGACGATAAAGCGATTGCTCAGGTCGGTACGATTTCTGCCAACTCAGATCATTCTGTCGGCAAAATCATTGCCGAAGCTATGCAGAAAGTTGGTAAAGAAGGTGTTATCACTGTCGAAGACGGCAGTGGCTTCGAAAACGAGCTGGATGTCGTTGAAGGCATGCAGTTCGATCGTGGTTACCAGTCACCTTATTTCGTGACTGAACAGCAAACCATGACTGCAGAACTGGAAGATCCTTACATTCTGCTGTTCGATAAGAAAATCTCCAACATCCGTGAACTGCTGCCAACACTGGAGCAAGTGGCTAAATCCAGCCGTCCGTTGCTGATCGTCTCTGAAGACGTCGAAGGTGAAGCGCTGGCGACTCTGGTGGTTAACAACATGCGTGGCATCGTTAAAGTCTGTGCCGTTAAAGCGCCAGGCTTCGGTGACCGTCGTAAAGCGATGCTGGAAGACATCGCTGTCCTGACCGGTGGTACCGTGATTTCAGAAGAAGTCGGTCTGAGTCTGGAGAAAGCGACACTGGATCACCTGGGTCAAGCCAAGAAAATCACTGTCAGCAAAGAAAACACCACTATCGTTGATGGTGCTGGCCGTGGTGATGAAATCCAGGCCCGTGTTGAGCAAATCCGTGCCCAGATTGCCGAGTCTTCTTCAGACTACGACAAGGAAAAACTGCAGGAACGTGTGGCCAAACTGGCTGGCGGTGTTGCCGTGATCAAAGTCGGTGCAGCAACCGAGATGGAAATGAAAGAGAAGAAAGCCCGCGTTGAAGACGCGCTGCACGCGACTCGTGCCGCTGTCGAAGAAGGCGTGGTGCCTGGTGGTGGTGTCGCTCTGGTTCGCGCTGAGAGCAACCTGGGTGAACTGAAAGGTGATAACCACGATCAGGACATGGGCATCAAACTGGCCCGTCGTGCGATGCAGGAACCACTGCGTCAAATCGTCACCAATGCCGGTGCTGAAGCGTCTGTTGTTCATAACGAAGTCGCTGACGGTAAAGGTAACTTCGGTTACAACGCCGCCACCGGTGAATACGGTGACATGATCGATATGGGTATCCTGGACCCAACCAAGGTGACCCGTACCGCGCTGCAAAACGCCGGTTCTGTCGCCGGTCTGATGCTGACCACCGAAGCCATGATTGCCGAACTGCCGAAAGAAGAAGGCGCACCGGCAATGCCAGAGATGGGTGGCATGGGCGGCATGATGTAATCTGACGACCTCAGTTACAGCAAGTCCAAATAAAAAGCCCCGGCATGAAAATGTCGGGGCTTTTTTTGTGCGCGTATTTCCGGATTGTTTAGTCGCTCTGTCAGGGATGCAGGGTTTTCCAGAAGGGCAGCATGATGATTGCCAACACCAGTACCAGCAGGCCGATACTGCCAATCAACCTGAAAGGATGTTGAAGACTCTCCTGCAAAAAGCTGTTTTCCTCGCCAGCGCTGACTCGGGATTGATAGTCAGCCCGCATGGTTTCTGCCCGCTGCGCCTGATAATCATCAATCAGTTCGCGGGCACGGGGCAAATCATCATTATCTTTTAGCCAGATGGCAGCTACACCGAGCCCGAAAAAGCCAGCCGAGCTTTCGTAGTAATCGATGCGGGACTCTTCCAGCAGTTGCCTGACGTCGTCGGCTTCGTCTTCTGGTACCTGGTTCAGCCTGAATAACAAAACAGCCATGTTTAGCTATGCGCCTTTTCTTGCAGCTGATTGGCGAAATCATGATTCACATCACGGTGCTTAGCTTCATCATCACGCACTACCAGAATCACATCTCGCAGTCTGGCATCAGCGGGCAGCTGCCAGTAATCGATAGCAATCTGCGGTGCTGGCACATTCTCGTATTTGCCATTGTCGACGCCTTCCAGATACTCGGTGTAGCTGTATACGGCTTCTTCTTCGAGATAACCGA
Organism: Methylophaga sp.; assembly: GCA_014762585.1. Lineage (GTDB taxonomy): Bacteria > Pseudomonadota > Gammaproteobacteria > Nitrosococcales > Methylophagaceae > Methylophaga. Next base: position 1,984 of record JABURN010000162.1, on the reverse strand, counting down.
CAATCCGATGCGCCACGCGGGATGAGCACAGGTAAAGCAGGAAAAACAGGTTATAGAACACGCCCTGAGCAATGATGATAATCACGCGCTCAAACAGACTCGGCCTGGCAATCTGAATAAATGTCAGCAGGTGCATCCGCTCATTCTCTGCCTCGTCCAGCAAAGTCTTAATCCAGCCATCATCATCTTTCATTTTCCTCAATGAACGGAGATGTTGCAGGGCCCCGCCGACCATCCCCGGAACGGCGGCAACCGTTTCCAGTACAACGGCCCGGTGCCCATAACGGCCGGCAAAAAACACATCGGCAAAAAAGCGCATGAATTTGACGATGCGGTAGGCCAGCTTATCAGTGAAATAACGAGTCTCATGGTGGGGAGGATGTTGATAATCTTCAGTCATATTTTTTCCTGACAATAATGATTATGACTCAGCTTTGACCTTTACTTGCTCAACGAGTTTGAGCTGCCGAAAAAACAGTCAGGCAATTTCCGAGGTACAGTGTGGACAGCGACTGGCTTTAAGCGAAACACTACTGAAGCAGAACGGACAATCTTTCGTTGTTGGTTCCACTGGTGGCGCTTCCTCTTCACGGCGTAAGCGATTGATGCTTCGAATCAGCAGGAAAACAGCAAAAGCGACAATCAGAAAGCTGATAACGGCATTGATAAATACCCCGTAACTGATAACAACGGCGCCTGCTTCCTGCGCCGCGGCGAGCGTGGCATAAGGGGCTGCAGTGCTGCCTTCTTTGAGCAGGATAAACAGGTCAGTAAAATCGACGCCACCGAGCATTAACCCAACCGGCGGCATAATCACATCGGCAACCAGGCTTTTGACGATGGTGGCAAAAGCACCACCGATGATAATACCTACTGCCATATCAACCACATTGCCACGCATGGCAAATTCTTTGAATTCCTTCAGCATGCTCAACTCTCCTTTCAAGTCAGGCTCAATTCTGCAGAGGTTTAGGGGCCTCAGCGCACTGCCGGTTAAACAACACCGAAAAGTGTTGTACATGCCGATATTAGGCCTGGCACAAATAAATTGTCCAGCCTGATCAGGCCAGACGAGTGCCATTGGCCACAGGCATATCCGTGCTGGCCAGGACAACACTGCGGTCGGGCTGGTGAAAGCCGGTTACCAGACACTCAGACATGATGGGGCCAATCTGTTTGGAGGGGAAATTAGTGACCGCAATGATCTGTTTGCCGATCAGCGTTTCAGGTGTATACAGATCGGTGATCTGGGCGCTGGACTTAAGCACGCCGATATCGGGGCCGAAGTCGATACGCAGGATATAGCTGGGGTTTCGGGCTTCAGGGAAATCGCTGGCCTCGACAATAGTACCCACTCGTAATTCAATCTGCTGGAAGCTTTCCCAACTTATTTCGGCCATATCTTATGCATTAAATGAGAGGCTTATTGAAACAGTGGGCATTTGGGCACTTCGCACTGACCTGCTGGCAGATCACGTTTTCCGACAATTTCCTTGAGACTGTCGGCCAGATTTTGATCATCGGGGGCCAGCCTGACTGCACAGCCAATGGCTTTGATAGCACCAACACGGCACTGGCGGGCTGTCAGTACATAGGCCAGATTATTCCAGGCCTGAGCGTTGTCAGGCTCGTTGTTTATAGCTCGATTGAATGCGGCCTGCGCTGCCTTAAAATCTTTTTGGGCATAAAGCGCATTCCCCAGCGTCATCTGCGGCAAAGCCTGATCAGGCCAGTAATCACTGGCAGTTTTAAAAGCCTGCAGGGCGGCTTTGTCTCGACCTGATTGCATCAGTGCCACTGCGCTGCGACTGTATTCGACGACATTGGCCGTGACTGGTACTTCATCAGGCGGGGTTAACACATATGCCCAATGATCGGCACGCTGCCAGGTCCGCTCAAAGGTGGAGAATGGCACAGTATGGCGTTTGCTGGTGCCTGGGAGGAGGAGGATTGTTTGCGGGTCTGGGTTGTAGCAACCGACAAC
>JABURN010000025.1 GCA_014762585.1 Methylophaga sp. | reverse complement strand
CATCTCCGCCTGCAGTCTGGCAATGACCTGATTCTGCATCATCAGCGCAGGATGGCTAGCTGCTACCTGCTGTGATTCCGTCACATCTTCAGTGACCTCTACCGGTAGGGACTGCAGGCCGGTAATGAAACGATAGGTTTTCATTTGCTGCGACAATTCAGACTCTGCCGCCACCATCTGGCTATGCGCCTCCAGCGTGTTGCTGCTGGCAAGCAGTGCTTCATTGGCGGCCAGATCCCCTGCTTTGACCCGGGACTCGACATCGTGCTGCAGTTGTTTGGCGGTTTCCCAGACCTGTCTGGCCTGTTCCAGCCGCGCTTCGGCCAGTTTCACCTGCCAGATCAGCTCCCTTACTTCGCCGGAAGCCTGCAAGCGAAGCTGGTTCTGGTAAGCGGGTAACTGTGCCATGATTTTCCTGGAAAGCACTTGTTGCGCCTGTTTTTGGCCCGGCAGCCAAAGTGGCATATCGACACTGCCCTCCCACTCCTGAAAACCATCACTACTGCCGATAGCATCATTGAAGTGGTTCAGGCTTGCCGTGGCCGGTTCTGCAAACAGGGCATTGCCCAGTTCATCATTGGATTGCTGTAACTGACCAAACTTGGACTCTGCCAGTTTGCCCGGCAGACGCTGATAAACCACCTCGGTCACACTGCCAAGAGACAGGCTGTCGGAATAAGAAGTCGGCTCTGCCGCGAAAACCAGAAAAGAAGGTGCCGACAACACAACAGCGGCCAGCAGGGGTTTCAAATCAAACATTTCTTATCCTTTTCATCGCGACAGAGCTAAGTTAACAAATTTAGCTTCGTTGTGGCATAAGTCCGTTTGAAATTTTATCTGCCGCACTCTCATGCACAGACAGCATGGCAGGAATCACCAGCAGAACCAGTGCCGTGGCAAACATCAGACCGAAGGAGATCGATACTGCCATTGGAATCAGGAACTGGGCCTGCAGGGACGTTTCGAACAGCAGTGGTGTCAGACCACCGATGGTAGTCAATGAGGTCAGTAAAACGGCCCTCAGACGCTGACTGGCGGCCTCGATAATCGCCTGCTGTGTGCCCATTCCGGATTCGCGTAACTGCTTGAAGAAGGTGACCAGGATGATTGAATCATTGACCACAATCCCGGACAGACCGAATATGCCGAACAGCGACAGAATGGTCAGATCGATATTGAGCAACCAGTGACCAAACAAGGCACCGATCAGCCCGAAAGGTATCGCTGCCATCACGACAAATGGCCAACCGTAAGATGCAAATACCCAGGCCAGTACCAGGTAGATCATGACAAAGGCAAGCAACACGCCCTGCACCATATCACCAATCGTTTCGGCCTGTTCTTCAGCACGACCTTCATAAGCCACATTAACGCCATAACGGGCGCTCAACTCCGGCAGGAAGGACTGTTGCATATCTGCCAGAATTTCATTGTTGTTATTGACCGTCGCATCGACCGTGGCAGTAGTATGAATTGCCAGTTGGGTATCAGTATGACGCAACACATCGAAACCACGGCGGGCATCAAATTCGACCACACTCGATAACGGTGCACTGCCGCCATTGGGCAGGCGAATCATGAAGTTCTCCAGTGTGGCCAGGGTATTACGTTCATTTTCCGGCAGCATCACCCGCACTTCGACTTCATCATCGCCGTCCTGGAATATCTGTACCAGTTCGCCATCGAATGCAGCCCGGAGTTGACGGCCGACATTGTTCAACGTCAGCCCCACTACTTCACCCTGACCTTTGATCCGGTAAATCAACTGCTCCTGACCATAAGGCATATCATCCTCAATGGCACTGACACCCGGGTAGGTTTTGAGCTTCTCGGCGATTTCCTGAGACGCCGCTTTCAGCGTGTCTGCCGGTGCGCCGGTGAGCCTGATATCGATATCACTGCCGGGCGGTCCGCCACGTCGTTCGCTGATGGTGAAGGTCTCTATACCGGGTGGTAGATGCACTTTTTCACGCCAGGCGTTGATGAAGTCCTTATTACGGATATCGCGCTGATCCGGCGAAATCATTTCCAGTTGAATGGAGCCAAACCGTTCATCCACCTGTGAAGTGGCATTGGGATTGGCAGCACTGGCCGTGCCTAAACGGGTCACTGACAAATCCAGTAGCTCGGGGCCCATTTCCTGTGCGGTTTCATCCAGCGCCTGATTGGCGTGCTCAAGAAAACGCTCGACATGCTCACCCGGTGTACCGGCGATGAAGCGTGCATTGGCCACGATAGTTGTGCCTTCAGGCGATGGGAAAAAGTTAAACAGAATCCGGCCGCTCGCCAGCAAACCAATGGCCAGAATCAATAAGGCAACGGCAGCCGCAATAGTGACACCGCGGAAATTCACAGCATGGGTCACCAGCGGTTTGAACACATGGTCACGGAAACGGTGGAACTGGCTGTCAAGATAGTGCCTGAAACGGCCCGGCTCAGCGTGATGCATGCTATGAAAAGAGTGCCGTAAGTGTCCGGGAAGTATGAGAAAACTCTCAATCAGAGAGGCGATAATCACACACACCACCACAAACGGAATATCAAACAGAATATTGCCGATGACCCCGCTTATCATCATGAGCGGCAGAAAGGCAGAAATGGTGGTGAGCGATGAAGAGACAACCGGAGCCAGCATGCGCCTTGCTCCCCCTTCTGCCGCTGTCAGCGAACGTTCGCCGCCCTGGTAATGTGACAGGGCGTCTTCACCGACCACAATGGCATCATCAACAATAATTCCCAGCGCCATAATCAGCCCGAACAGACTGATCATATTGATACTGCCGCCCAGCAAATAAAGCACGCTCAGGGCGGCCATAAAGGAGATCGGGATACCCACAGCCACCCAGAAAGCCACACGGCCGTGCAGAAACAGGAACAGAATGCCCAGCACCAGCAATAAACCACCGAGACCGTTGTTAAGCAACAGATTGATACGTTCCTCAATCAGCTCCCAGGTGGCATCAAATACTTTAATTTTGACGCCTGCAGGTAACTCATCTCGACTGTCTTCCAGCCATTGTTTCATGATTTCAGCAGAGTCCAGCGCATCAGCATTTTCTGTCCGCTGCAGCTCGATTTCGACCGCGGGCTGGCCCTGATAGAACACTTCGACCTGATTCCGCATCGGCCGCCGTTCAATCTCGGCGACATCATCCAGCATCACCAGACCGCCGGCATAATCCGCTTTCAACAGTAGATCACTGAAGGCATAGACATCACGTTTCTGGCCTTCACTGCGAAGCTGTCTGGCGGTTTCGTTATTGCCGACTTCACCAGCAGGCAGATCCTGACTCTGCTCCCCGACCCGTTCACCGACCTGATTGAAACTCAGACCTAATGCCTCCAACTCATGTGTGCTGAGCTGGATCGCAATTTCTTCTTCCGGCAGACCGGTAATATTGACTCTTGAAATGCCCCGATCGAGCAATTCATGCTCTATCTGATGCGCCAGGTCGCGAAGCTCATCCAGTTCGCCATCGCTGGTAATCAACAACCTCGCCACAGTGTCATAGCGGGTGACCAGACTGATTTCCGGGGTTTCGGCATCGGTAGGTAAATTACGGATCCGGGCAACGTGGTCCTTGACCTGATCCAGTGCGCGGCCCATATCGGCATCTTCTTCGAATTCCAGCGTGACCAGTGATGAGCCGTAAGACGATGTGGAAGTCATCTTGTCGACATAGTCGATGGTGCGCAGTTCCTGCTCTACGCGTGTGGTCAGAGATTCCTCAACATCCTCAGCACTGGCACCGCGCCAGGTGATACTGATGGTAATGATGTCGAGTGCGAAGTTCGGAAAAAACTGGGTGTTCAGCCGGTTCAGGGATAATGCCCCGGCAACCAGCATCATGATCATCAGCAGATTCGCGGCCACCCGGTGCTGGGCGAAGATACCGATAAAATCATTGCGATGGCCTTCCATCAGTCTGCGACCTCAACCCTGAGGCCGGTAATCGCATTAGGCAATTGCGTTGCTGCAATCAAGTCACCCGGATTCAGAGACTCACTGCGGATCAGCAGGCTGTTTTTACCTCCTTCACGCTCGACCTCACCGACACGTTCTATGGCCACTGACTGCAACTGACCTTGATCAATCCGGTAAACGCGATCCATACCGTAAAGCGCACTGAACGGTACTTCGATCACATTCTCCTGCTCAGCCAGTTGCAGCTGGAGTTCGACAAAGGTGCCAAGAGGCAATGGCGCCATATTGTTTTCGATACGGAACAGGCCATCGATACCCCCACTGTCTTCTCTGACTTCACCGGACAGGCGATTCAGGGACAGGCGCATCAACTGGCCGTCGACTTCAGCTTTAGCCTGCAGGTTTTTGCCTTGTTGCAGCATTTGCCGGACCTGAGGAATATAGCGGCCGGGGATCTGCGCCCTGACTTCGAGATTGTCGAGATCATAAACCGTCAGCAGGGTATCACCGGGCCGAACCCGGTCACCCAGTGCTACTGTCAGGCCGGCAACGCGGCCATCGAAGGGCGCTTTGATTTGTGTGCGGCTCAGATTCACTTCGGCCTGAGCCAACAAGGCTTCGGCACGTTGTCTGGCGGCCTGTAACTGAGCCAGCCTGACTGTGTGATTATCAATATCAAACTGCAGTTGTTTCAGTGCCAGAGCCTGCTGCTCGTAAGCGGCCAGAGCATCATCCAGCGATGCCTGTGATGCGAGTCGGGTCTGTTCCAGTTTCCGGGCGCGCTGAACGGCCTTATCAGCGAGATCGAGTAACTGTTTCTGGTTGTCCAACAGTGCCTTATCACGTTGAAA
>JABURN010000150.1 GCA_014762585.1 Methylophaga sp. | reverse complement strand
GCTCCAGTCTTTTTTTGCTGGCTCTTCCATAGCATTACCTGCATTACTGGGCGCTATTATCGTGGGTGGCTTTTACGCTTTTTTAGCTGGCCGACTTTATTGCAGTTGGGTTTGCCCCATCAATTTATTAACCGACCTCGCTTACTGGTTGCGTAAAAAGTTCAAAATAAAAGGCAATATGAGCCTGTCACGCAACCTGCGTTTATGGGTATTGGCATTATCACTAGTCCTATCCTTCCTGGGCGGCACTTTGGCCTGGGAAATCGTCAACCCAATCACAAGATTCCAGCGTGAATTGATGTGGTTTTCCCTTAGCGGTGCCATGTTGCTCGGCAGCTTATTTCTATTTGATTTGTTTGTCAGTCGTCGTGCTTGGTGCGGGCATCTCTGCCCGGTTGGGGCATTCTATGGTCTATTGGGTCGTTATGGACGGCTCAAAGTCACAGCAACACCTACGGAAAACTGTGATAGCAGTGGCTGTTCACGCTGCGTCGCTGTCTGCCCTGAACCACATGTTCTCGCACCGGTTGTATCGAAGCAGGAACAAACAGTCACCTCGGGTGATTGTACCCGCTGTGGTGCATGTCTTGATGAGTGTCACGAAGGGACGCTTTCTATGAAGCTGGATTTGGTGGGAATGGCGAACAGAAAGCCCAAATATAGGTGAAGAAGCAGAAAATAATCCACCCTCCCCCGCATGTTCGTCAAAAGAACTCTGAGGCTACCTCTTCGATGATGCATGAGGTCACGTTTGTCTGCTTTGAATGTTAACGCTGCGTCCACTTGATGCCTTGAACGCGAAATACTCGCTCGATTTCTGTAAGCATAGTAGTCCAATACTATTTCCATGGCTTACATGGATAAATGTTGTGATTAATCTCAATTAAGCGGTTATGCTGACCAGAAAGGTCTTCGAGAAGTAAAAAAGATAAAGGTGGGTGGCGAACCACCGCACCTTTACAAGGGGTACGAGAGAAAACTACTAATTAAGCTGAAAACGATTTTAGTCTTTAACTACTACAGTACCGCGCATCATAAACGTATGACCGGGGAAGGAGCAGAAAAAACTGTAGTACTCATCACTATCTAGCACACTAGTTTTGAAAGTCGTGGAGGCGCTTTCACCACCACCAATAATTGGAGTGTAAGCAATAACACGCTCATCATCTTGTGGAAGGAAATTATTTTTAATGCCTTCCGTTGAGCCAGCATTGGCCAACGCATTAACATCAGATGATTTAGCCAGAACCCAGTTATGGCCAAGCCCTTCTTTGGATAATTTTCCTGTATGTGTGAAGTTGACAGTAAACTCCTCACAGTTAGAAGGGATCTCAATAGATTTGGTGTTGTAACTCATAGAGTCACCTGCTGAAACATCGACTTCACAGGTGTTTGCACTTGCTAAATTTGGTAATGCAAAAGCTAAGGGAATTAAAAGATAAGAAAAACGCATATAAACTCCAAGTAAATCTCAATTAGAGTTTTTAAGTTTAATAGCGGTATTTAAAAGCCAGTAGCAAAAATACGCATTGATCGAAGGAGACGGGATTATTTGCTTGGCATACTTGATAGCGCAGGAAAATTAAAAGAAGTCATTTCCACTACAAAACGCTCTATTTATAAGACTGACAGTTTCTCTCTGGATTGATCGAATTTGATTTTCAGCAGTTAGGTTATTGAAACTCTGTTATCGCCCTATCCGGGCGCTGTGGCCGATTCTACGAACAAGTCGAATCAGCATGAAAGACTGGGTGAACCGTTCAGAGACGCAGTAAATCTCGCCCGCCAGTTCCAGTCCACCCATTTGCTGCAACAGATCGTAAAGATCCATGTGCGGCCTTTAATGACTCAATACAGAGGGATAAACCCGATAGTAGATGAAGCATTAACTGGGTTGGAGTAAGGGCGACTTATGAACGCGCTTGATGAAACATGGCGAAGTAGTTAATGATAACTATGGCTGAGAGCGTTGCAGAGTGGCGCGCCCGGCAGGACTCGAACCTGCTACCCTCGGCTTAGAAGGCCGATGCTCTATCCAGATGAGCTACGGGCGCATCGTGACATGTGGTCTAAGCGAGGACAAAGAAAAAAGTAGGGAAGTGGTCGGGGCAGAGAGATTCGAACTCCCGACCCTCTGGTCCCAAACCAGATGCGCTACCAGACTGCGCTATGCCCCGACTTGTTTTCGAGAAGTCATCCTCGAAGAAGGCGAAATAATACGTTGTTCCCCAGACAGAGTCAACGCCTGATTTGATATTTTTTGCTGTTCGCGCTGACTCATGCGATCATACCCGCTTTTGCAAGTCCGGGACCCCTGAATGAGCGCGAAGATTATTGATGGCAAAGCTGTCGCCGCCGATCTGAAACAAAAACTGAAACTGGCCACTGATAAACTGATTGCTGACGGCAAACGCCGCCCCGGTCTGGCTGTTGTTTTGATTGGCGAAAACCCGGCCTCGCAAGTTTATGTCGGGAGTAAACGTCGCAGCTGTGAGGAAATCGGCATCAAATCGGTCGCTTATGATAAGCCAGATACCACCAGTCAGGATGAACTGCTGGCACTGATTGATAAGCTCAACAGTGATGAAGAAATTGACGGCATTCTGGTGCAATTGCCGCTACCCGCGCACATCGACCCTGAAACTGTGATTGAACGCATCGCGCCTCATAAAGATGTCGACGGCTTTCATCCCTATAACATCGGCCGCCTGGCTCAACGCATCCCTGTACTTCGCCCCTGTACTCCTAAAGGCGTTATCACCCTTCTCAAGAGCACTGAAGTCGATTTAAAAGGGCTGGAAGCCGTCGTCGTCGGTGCATCCAATATCGTCGGACGGCCGATGGCGTTGGAGCTATTGCTCGCCGGCTGTACCACGACTGTGTGCCATCGCTGGACCAAGAACCTGGAAGAACAGGTTCGTCGTGCAGACCTGTTGGTCGTGGCGGTGGGTAAACCCAACTTTATTCCCGGTGACTGGATTAAACCGGGCGCGATGGTCATTGATGTCGGTATTAACCGCCTTGAAGACGGCAAGTTGACCGGCGATGTCGACTTTGAAAGTGCCAAAGAGAAGGCTTCGTGGATAACCCCTGTTCCGGGTGGCGTCGGCCCGATGACTGTAGCGACGCTGATGGAAAATACGCTGTTTGCAGCTGAGCACTTACATCAAAAATAAACACTGAGCCACAGAGGCACAGAGTAGATATAAACATCTATCCGCAGATTACACAGATGGTCGCAGATTATTCATAGTAAAGGCAGAGTCGGGACAAAAACCAGAAGCTTTGTTTCTAGACAAGCACTTCGCTGGACTGTTTTTAATCTGTGAAAATCAGCGTAATCTGCGGATAATTCTAAAAACGCCGTGTCCTCTGTGCCTATGTGATTAATAATTCCAAACAGGCTTATTGACGCCGCCAGCTGGTCTTACCGGCTGAATCTTCCAGAACGATGCCCAATTCCGTAAGTTGATCCCGAATTTCATCGGCTCGCGCCCAGTTTTTATCCGCCCTGGCCTGGTTGCGTTCAGCCACCAAGGCATCAATTTCTGCGGCTTCATCATCTGATGCGGTATCCCCGACCAGAAAGGCATCGGCATCCTGCTGGAACAGACCCAGCACATCACCGAATGACAACAGCAGACCAGCATAGTAAGCCGCCTCATCAGCGCCCTGACCACGCTCATAGGCTTTATTCAGAGCCTGTCGCACATCAGCCATAACCGACAAGGCCAGCGCGGTATTAAAATCGTCATCCATCGCCTCCCGGAAGCGTGGACCGAATTCCTTATCATCCTGCCAGCGTACTTCAGGCTGTGGCTTAACCTCACGCAGCGAGGTATAAAAACGGGTCAATGCCGCTTTCGCCTGTTCAAGCTGGTCTTCTGAATAATTCAGTGGACTGCGGTAATGACTGGAGAGAATGAAATAACGCACTGCTTCAGCCGGATAGACCGCCAGCACTTCACGCACGGTAAAGAAGTTGCCCAGAGACTTGGACATTTTCTCATCATCAATACGAACAAAGCCGTTGTGCATCCAGTAATTGACTGACTGGCAGTTATGCGCGCCTTCGGATTGAGCGATTTCATTCTCATGGTGCGGAAACTGCAGATCCTGACCGCCGCCATGAATATCGAAATGCTCGCCCAGGCAGTGTGCAGACATCGCGGAGCACTCAATATGCCAGCCCGGTCTGCCCTGCCCCCAGGGAGACTCCCAGGCCGGCTCGCCTTCTTTAGCGGCTTTCCACAACACAAAGTCGAGCGGGTCGGTCTTGGCTTCATTCACCGCCACGCGCTCACCAGCGCGCAGTTCATTGATATCACGGCCGGATAATTTGCCGTAGGAAGCAAACTGGCTCACATCGTAATAAACATCGCCATTATCAGCTGCATAGGCCAGCCCCTTGTCGATCAGCGTCTGAATCATGGCGAGTATTTCGCCCATGGATTCAGTCGCTTTAGGTTCGATATCCGGTCTTAACACACCCAACGCGTCAGCATCCTGATGCATTTCCTTGATGTAGCGTTCGGTCAGCGCTTCAATGCTTTCACCGTTTTCTGCGGCGCGTTTGATGATCTTGTCATCAATATCAGTGATATTACGCACGTAAGTCACATCATAACCCAGCGCCCGCAGGTAACGGGTCACTACATCAAACACCACCATGACACGGGCATGGCCGACATGACACAGGTCATACACCTGTCCCATATACACATCT
>JABURN010000026.1 GCA_014762585.1 Methylophaga sp. | reverse complement strand
ACCGGCGAAAATCATGGTTCTGAAGGAAGTATTTTCGGCCTGTTCCAGTGACAGTTCGCTGGCTTTATCCCGCCAGTTCTGTGGAATCGGGTCGTCACTTCGAATCAGTCTGTCGGCAGCCATCAGACTGGCGGATTCTTTTTCAAAAGACAGTTGCAGCCGGTCAATGAATAAACTGATGGCGGTGACGGTACTGACTGAAATGATCAGAGCGATGATCAGAGTCAGAATGTCACCGCTACGAAGATCCCGAAGTAAAAGGCGTAAGGCAAAGGCCATGATTATTTTTCCACCAGTTGACCGGCGGACATGACCAGTTGCCGGTCACACTTATTGGCCAGCTCATTATCGTGCGTGACCATCACCAGGGTCGTGCCCTGCGAGTGGTTCAAGTCAAACAGCTGGTCGATAATGATTTTGCCATTGCCTTCATCGAGATTGCCGGTGGGTTCATCGGCGAACAGAATCTTAGGGCTGGAAGCAAAGGCCCGGGCAATCGCCACCCGCTGCTGTTCGCCGCCGGAAAGCTGGCTGGGGTAATGAGTGAGGCGTTCTGATAAGCCGACTTGGGCGAGCAGGTCTTCTGCTTTTTGACGGGCATCTTTATCGCCTTTCAGCTCAGCCGGCAGCATCACGTTCTCAATCGCCTGCAGACTGGGTAACAGGTGAAAAGACTGGAAAATAAAGCCGACATATTGTCCGCGAAGCAGGGCACGCGCTTCTTCATCCATCTCGGAAAAAGCGTGATCATAGAGATGAATCTCGCCGGAGGTATTGATATCCAGACCGGCCAGCAGACCCAGTAAAGTCGACTTGCCGGAGCCGGAAGCGCCGACAATGGCCACTGACTCGCCTTCCTTGATTTCCATATCAATATTTTTAAGTATGGTCAGGTCGCCGGTATTGGCAGTCACAGTGTGGGTTAAATTTTTTACTTTTATTGCTGTCTTAACTGCCATGTGGTTTCACTTCGATAAGGTTTCTATGTTGTTTAAAAGACAAATCTGCTTAGTGCTGCTTGTTGGTCTATTCTTGAGCAGTGCAGCTTCAGCCTCGACATTGCTCGTGATGGGCGACAGTCTCAGCGCCGCCCACAACATGCGACCAGAGGCAGGTTGGGTAAGTTTACTGGAGAATCAACTTTCTGAAACACACCCCGGGGTCAAGGTGGTCAATGCCAGTGTCAGCGGCGAAACCACCCAGGGCGGCCTGGCCCGTTTCGATAAACTGCTTTCAGAACACCAGCCGCGCTGGGTCATTCTGGAGCTGGGGGCCAATGATGCGCTGCGAGGTTATCCGCTGACGCAAACCACGGAAAACCTCAAAAGCATGATTGAAAAAGCGCATCAGTCTGAAGCCAAAGTGCTGCTGGTGGGTAACCAGATTCCGCTGAATTATGGCAAACGTTACACCGAGATGTTCTTCAAGCTGTATGAGAACATCGCCGATGAATATCAGCTCGCCTATGTGCCTTTCATGCTGGAAGGTGTCGCTTTGAATAAAAAGCTGATGCAGGCGGATGGACTGCATCCCAACCAGGAGGCACAGCCGGTCGTGCTGCAGAATATTTACCCTCAGTTGCAGGCTTTGATGAAGCAAGCGGATTGAGGCTGATATTGGTTGAAAAAAGTCTTTGATACAGAACGGTATTGATAGATCCCGCCATCAGCTTTCCTTCACAAGTATCACTGTCATCCCTCGCTCATGGCCAGGTTTATATTGTTGCAGCAGGAATAGTCTTTCTGCGCTTAGATTTGCTACTGATTGGTGCCGGTTCAGCATAAAAGCAAATTGCCCTAACTTCCGGCATAGAAAAGCCTGGTGGCTGCCAATCATCTTTGCTAAATAAATTGCCACATAGACAAGCATGGTGTAGCTTTTATCTTGGGTGCATAATGATAGGGCGCTACCATTATGACGGCCTCTACCATTGACCAAAGGTGGTCTCATGTCAGAATTTCATAAGCTCATCTATACCAGCAACGCTGTTCGGCCATTTTCTGAAGAAGATCTACATGGGTTGATGGTGCAGGCCCGGCAGAAAAATCAAGACTTCGGCATTACTGGCTGCCTGATTTACCATCAAAGCAAAATCATCCAGTACCTGGAAGGTCGAAAATGTTTACTTGAGCACGTTTTTAGTTCAATAGTAAAAGACGTGAGACACCAAGACATTCAGGTTCTGTGCAGGAAACATGTTGATAGGCGGGCCTTTAATGAATGGTCAATGGCACTCAAATATATCCCTGAAAACGCGCTCAATGATTACAAGAATGTCTATCAGTTGTTTGAGGATATGATGGATGCTCAGGGTCTGAGCCGTATCAGTGTCAGAGCATTGAAGTTGTTTGAAAACTATTTACACAATGCATCCCTGTCGTATGGCAATCTCAGCACCAGTTCAGATTGAGTACTGTTGGCTTTCATCATCCAGAACAATAGCTTGAATACGCTGTTGTTGGGCCCGGAATTGAGTCTTCGTGTTTAAACTCAGGGAAGCGTTTTGTTGTGTTACAGCATTGCCCAGTGATGCCAGTCAGCAAGGCGCATCATGTCTTGACGATCATTGTTCATTTCAGGTTTTTTCTATTGGTCTCAGATTGAGTCAGTGTCACCCTGGTGTCCTGATAAGTCTTCGCTCTCAGCAGTGATGCCGCCATTCCTGACATTCGTCGTGGTTTTCTGCCAAAACGCCCATATTGTTCAAACCGTTCTGGTGAGTTCTCATCCATTGTTTGCTGCCTTTTTAATCGTTTAGAACGCCTGAAAAGCCTCGGCTTGATTTACATAAGCGTAAGCCAAGCCGTGCCAAAAATAATAAAGTGGTTAAGTTATCAGTAAAAGTCGAATTATTTTTAGAAAAGGTTCGTAAAAACTGAGGTTTACGGTGCTTAACTACAAACATCTGCATTATTTCTGGGTTGTGGCCAAAGAAGGCAGTATCGCCAGAGCCAGTGAGCGTCTTCACATCACCCCTCAGACCATCAGTGGGCAACTCAGTCTGCTGGAGGATTATTACGGGATCGATCTGTTCGATAAGGTGGGCCGCACTCTGCAGCTTTCATCCCAGGGTCAGCAAGTGTTCGATTATGCTGACGAGATATTCTCCCTGGGCAATGAGCTTGAGCAAATGATGCAGGCTCGGCCCGAGGCCCATCCTTCATTATTCAAAATCGGAGTGATGGATGTGGTACCCAAGCTGATTACTCATCGAATTTTGTTGCCGGCGCTGAAAACAGAACATGCCACCAGAATGGTATGCCGTGAAGCAGATCTGGAAGAGTTGTTGACGGAACTGACCCTGCATAAATTAGACCTTGTGATAGCAGACCGGCCGATTACCGCTAGTTTCAGTTCTCGTGGATTCAGCCATGAACTCGGAAAATCATCGATCTGTTTTCTTTGCACTGCGGAGCTCAGGGAAAAGATGATGGGTGATTTTCCCGTATCATTGAATAACGCACCTATGTTGCTACCGACGGTCGGCAGTCAATTACGTCTGGATATTGACCAATGGCTCAATCAGAATCATATCAAACCGTCGATTGTCGCTGAATTTGACGACAGTGCACTGATGAAAGCCTTTGCACAGGAAGGCGTGGGTATTTTGATTGTTCCCAGTGTCATCAAGCAGACTGTAATGAGACAATACAATCTCAGCTTTATTGGACAAACGGCTGAATTATCCCAGACCTTCTATGCTATTTCTGTCGAGAAAAAGGTCCGCAATCCAATCACTTCAACGATCATTGATACGGCCAGTAAAGTGATTTTCTCGTCATGATAAAATCAGCAGCCATGATGGGTGCTGGAATATGACGGCGCCATGCAATTTCATTGATGAACTGTTGTCTTGATAGCCAGGATTTAACACCAAAAGTATTTGAGCTTAAAAACACAGATGAATACCACACCAAAACAAAATTCCAACTCGATGCTGGATCTCCTGCTCAGTATCATCCTGCCGTCCATTATTCTGATGAAATTCAGTACCGATGAATATCTTGGCCCTACTGGCGGGCTTATTATTGCGTTGGCTTTTCCATTGGGCTGGGGACTGTTTGATCTGATTAAAAATCGCAAATTCAACTTTATTGCCCTGCTGGGCTTGATCAGTATTTTGCTGACAGGGGGGATTGGCCTGCTGGCTCTGGACGTTAAATGGCTGGCGATTAAGGAAGCAGCTGTACCCGGCATGATTGGCATCGCAGTGCTGTTGTCGGTGTTTACACCCTACCCACTGGTGAGAACGTTGCTGTTCAACCCGGCGGTGATGAATATCAAACTGATCGAAGAGAAGCTGGAGCAATCCAATAATCGCCATCAGTTTGAAGACCGCCTGATGAAGGCCACCTACTTTGTGGCAGGCTCTTTTGCCTTTTCAGCAGTGATGAACTACATCCTGGCAAAAGCCATCGTAACCAGCCCGGCCGGAACCCAGGCCTTCAATGAAGAGCTGGGGCAACTGACATTGTATAGCTACCCGGTTATTGCTATCCCCTCAATGTTGATGACAATGGGTATTCTTTATTATTTATGGCGAAGCATCCGTGACTTGACCGGACTGAAGCTGGAACAGGTAGTGGCCTCTAAATAAAGGATTGCACCAGGTTCAAAAAGTCATCCCTTATCGTCTGACATTAATAAGCACGGTGAAAGCAATAAAAAAGCCTCAATACGTTTCCATATTGGGGCTTTTCAATTTTTGATGGTCACCAGGGCCGGAATCGAACTCGCAACCAAATAGACACAACTTAACTAATCCTGTCTGTTATAGACATCT
>JABURN010000085.1 GCA_014762585.1 Methylophaga sp. | reverse complement strand
GACCGACTCTTCCAGCCAGTTATCAGCGTAGATAGTCACTTTGTGGCTGTTCAGGACCAGTTCGCCCTGATTATTCTGCCAGTCCAGTTCAAAACTCAGGTCATTGGCGCCCGGGAAATCCTGCCATGGCAAAAAAGCCAGGCCCCGGCTGCGAAGCTGCAATGTCTGCAGGCCATGGTTCGGCTGATAGCGGGCAAAAAGCGAGTGCACATCACCGGCCGGTTTGGTTTCCACCAGCCAGCTAGGCATATCCCGCATCAGCAACGCCACTGAAGTAATGTCACTCAAACGCAGATAGTCTGCAGTCGCCTCGACCTCGCCATCCTGAAAACGCTGAACATCCAGAGCAGTCACAGGCCAGGCTTCCCCAGCCATTTGAATTTGCAGAGATTCGGCATTCAGACTCCAGCTTTCAGCCTGCTGGCTGAAACGAAACTGCCCCTGCAGTTGATCCAGCGTGACCTGATCAAAGTCCTCTGCGGCTTTTTCACTGCCCAGTGTGATGTCAGTGAGGTTGGCATTAAGTTCAGCGGTGACATCGCCTAAAGCGTTCTGACTGGCTTTGACAGATCCTGAGAACAAACCTTCAACCAGCTTCATCCCCCGCATCGGCACATCTTTCAGTACGGGTGCCAAAAACAAGTCATCGGTGGTCAATTCAGCTTGCCAGGTTGAGAATGAATAGTCCTTATCGATTTCTGCTTCAGCGGTCAATCTGACTGCATCGCCAAGCGATTCCGGCAGGATAATATTGGCATCTGACTGCCACTCGCGACCGGCAAACTGCAGATCCAGTTGCTGCAGTTGGTAAGTACCGCTAAGACCGGATTGTTTTCTGTCCAGGTAATCGAGCGTGATCGCATTCAGCTCCAATTGCTTGAGCCAGCTGAACCAGCGGATGACTTCTTCCACACTGGTTCCTGATTGGTTCCGGCGGTCGTCATCAAGTCCGTTAAGCCTGATGTTTCCCTGCTGTGTACGCTCAAGTTTAAGATGCGCCTGACGGATGCTGGCATCTGCCACCACCGGCTCACCGCTACTGATGGTCTGCAGAATATCGAGGCTGAGATAAACCTGGCCTGCTGTAATAATCGGTGTCTCGCCGGTTTTTTGCTTTACCTTCACCTGACGCACTTCCA
Source organism: Methylophaga sp. (assembly GCA_014762585.1). Lineage (GTDB taxonomy): Bacteria > Pseudomonadota > Gammaproteobacteria > Nitrosococcales > Methylophagaceae > Methylophaga. The sequence goes on along the minus strand of JABURN010000085.1, from coordinate 3,701 downwards.
GCTTGGGTATCAGGTCGAACCAGTACAGACCGGCAGAATCAATACTGACCGGATAGCCTGTTTTCTGGCTGGCCCAGGCAGCAATCTCGTCTTTGCGCTCCGCGACTTCTTCCGACAGCCACATCGCAGCTATCAGCCCCAGTAAGCCCAGGATGACGACCACCACCAGCAAGTAGAATAGCTGGCGGCTGGCGATATGAAGGCTCTTCAGTAACATTCAGCGCCTACATCAACACCACATTGAACTGTTCCCGACCATATTGGGCTTCGCACTGAAACAGAATCGGCTTACCGATTAACTGCTCCAGTTCAGCCACCTTGGTGGAGTCCTCATCGTTAAGCCTGTCGATAATGTCCTGTGATGCCAGAATCAGAAACTGTTTGGTTTCATACTGACGGGCTTCGCGCATGATTTCACGGAAGATTTCATTGCATACGGTTTCCACATTCTTGGTATAGCCCTTACCCTCACAGCAGGGGCAGGCCTCACACAGAATATGGCCCAGACTCTCACGGGTACGCTTGCGGGTCATTTCCACCAGCCCCAGTTCAGAGACGGCACTGATATTATGGCGCGCGCGGTCCAGCGTCATGGCTTTTTCCAGTGCCCGCAGCACCTGCTCACGGTGGCTGACTTCTTCCATATCAATAAAGTCGATAATGATAATGCCACCCAGATTGCGAACCCGCAGCTGGCGGGCTATCGCATGAGCCGCTTCCAGATTGGTCTTGAAGATGGTCTCTTCCAGGTTTTTGTGACCGACAAAGCCCCCGGTGTTGACGTCCACCGTGGTCATGGCTTCGGTCTGATCGAAAATCAGATAGCCACCCGATTTCAGCGGCACCTTACGTTGCAGCGCTTTCTGAATTTCATCCTCAACCCCGAACAGATCGAACAGCGGTAAGTCGCCATCGTAGTGTTCCAACCTGGCAGCACACTCGGGCATAAAGCCCTCGGCAAAATGCACGGCTTTATGAAACACATCTTCGGCATCGATTCTGATCCGCTCGATATCGGCATTAAACAGGTCGCGCAAAGCCCGCATCGCCAGCGGCAGATCCTCATGTAGGGGATCGCCGCAATTCACTGTTTGCTTACGTTCTTCCAGTTTGCCCCAGAGGCGGTAGAGAAATTTGAGATCGGCTTCCAGTTCCGCTTCTGACACGCCCTCAGCCGCGGTACGCAGTATATAACCGCCGGTGCCCGGCTCCAGCAGACTGGTCAGACAGTTTTTGAGTCGTTCACGCTCTTCTTCAGTTTCAATTTTGAGCGAAACACCAATGCCTTCAGTTTCCGGCATGTAAACCAGGTAACGCGAAGAGACTGACAATTGCGTGGTCAGACGCGCGCCCTTGGTGCCCATCGGATCTTTGATCACCTGCACCAGAATTTCCTGACCTTCACGCAACAGGCTACTGATGGTGGGCTCAACATTCGGTGCCTCTTTCAGATCACCGGTCTGGCCTTTGGGGATGGATATATCAGACACATGCAGGAATGCGGCCCGCGGCAGACCAATTTCGACAAATGCCGCCTGCATACCGGGCAAGACCCGACAGACTTTGCCTTTGTAGATATTACCGACCAGGCCCCGGTATTCACTGCGCTCGATGAACACTTCCTGCAGGACACCATTGTCGACCACGGCGGCACGGGTTTCACTAGGCGTGATATTGATTAGAATTTCACTGCTCATCGGCTGTCCATTTACCCTTCTGACATCTGCATTAGAAGTTGCCCTGTTTCCCTGACAGGTAATCCCATAATACCGGAGTAACTGCCCTGTATCTGGTCAATGAAAATCGCTCCCAGCCCCTGCACGGCGTAACTACCCGCTTTATCGCGGCCTTCTCCGGTCTGGATATACCAGTCGATTTCCGCCTCAGTCATGGCTGCAAAACGCACCTCACTGACACTAAGCGCTGTTTTCAAATCATTCTCTGAAGCCAGTGCCACCGCCGTCATCACCTGATGACTTTGACCTGACAGCATTTTTAACATACGCCTGGCATCATCGTCATTGACCGGTTTACCAAAAATCGTCTGATCGACAATCACTGCAGTGTCCGCGGCCAGGACTGGCTTTTTATCATTCGCCGCTAAGCCTGAGACACCAGCCCGCGCCTTTTCCACGGCAATACGCTGAACATAGTCTTGCGGCGATTCACCGGGCTGCACAGACTCATCCACATCAGCAGCAAGCACTGCGAAGTCGACTGCCATCTGACTGAGAAGTTCACGTCGTCTTGGCGAACGTGAGGCGAGGTAAATAGCGGGGAAATTCATGCGCGATGGTAAGGATGATTTTGCAGTATAGTCCAGGCCCGGTAGAGTTGCTCCGCGAGCACGATACGCACCAGGGGATGCGGCAGGGTCAGTGCTGAAAGAGACCATTTCTGATCGGCGCGTTGCAGGCAGCTTGAGTCGAGACCATCCGGGCCGCCGACCATCAGAGTGACATCACGACCATCGCTGAGCCAGGACTGCATCTGCTCAGACAGCGTTTCGGTGCTCCAGCTTTTGCCATCGACTTCCAGGGCAATCACATGATGATTGTCTGGAATCGATGACAAAATCCGGCTGGCTTCGTCTTTTTTCCATTGTTCGGGCTGAGCAGTTTTGCCACGCTTGGCCGGTGCAATTTCCTGCAAGTGCAGCGAGCACTCTCGCGGCAAGCGACGACTGTATTCTTCAAAGCCCTGCGTCACCCAGCCGGGCATCTTGGTGCCTACCGCGACCAGGTTGATTTTCATTCCTTGTCAGCCGACAGCTTTTCGCTTTGCTCGGGCACACTCCAGAGTTTTTCCAGGTTATAGGTCAGACGGGTTTGTGGCGTCATGATATGGGTAATCACATCGCCCAGATCCACCAGCGCCCACTCTCCCACTGTTTCACCTTCGACACCGAGAGGTTGCACGCCGGCTGCTTTAGCCTGCATCACAACTTCATTGGCCAGCGCTTTGACCTGGCGGCTGGATTTACCGGTAGCAATAATCATCAAATCGGTGACATCGGTCATTTCAGTGACATCCAAAACCTGAATATCTTCCGCCTTGATGTCTTCAAGCGCGTTGATAACCAGTGATTTGAGTTCTTCAGCCTGCATTGGGCTCTCCGTATCAATAAAAGTTAATAATAGTGTAACGCAAGGTCGACAGGTGTTGCTGTCTGATTAATGCTGCTGACTATGCTGTTTTCGCTGGGCCGGTAACCATGCTGAGGTTTTACCGGTCACAAAATAGGCGGTCAGTCCCAACCATTCGTGCCAGGCGACTTCCAGCGTCTCAAGATGCGCAAATAAAGCAAAATCCCAGTAGCGCTGTTCGGGCATACTGCTTCGATAATCGACCGGATAGGGAATCACATTAACGCCCTGCTTTCTGGCAATCCCGACTGAACGCGGCATATGAAAGGCTGAGGTTACCAGCAGATATTTGCCATCGGCCTCGGGCAACAGCGGCTGAATCATTTGAAAGTTTTCATAGGTATTACGCGCCCGGCTTTCCATCTTGATCCGCTCAGGGTCAATGCCGGCCTGGGTCAGCAATGTCAACGACACCCGACCCTCACGATCCAAATCGGGCATCTGCACCAGATTACTGCCTCCGGTGTAGATGATGGGGAGTTCAGGGAAAACACGGCTCAGTTCGGCCGCAGCGAAAATGCGCTCGGCGCTGTCACCGACCTCGGCACTGTTCCA
>JABURN010000192.1 GCA_014762585.1 Methylophaga sp. | reverse complement strand
TTGAAATCTTGCCAGTCCCTGCACTTTACCATCGGCGTGCTGGGCGGCCGGCAGGCTGACGGTTTGCTGAGTATGACGGTTGATCGCGTCCGCATAGTCAAGGTCTGCGAGTTGCGAGCGATTGGTTTCCAGGCTCGCGATGCTGGCTTCATTGACAGCACGTTGCTGATCAATCGCATTCATTCGGGTGCCGACGTTGGTGCGGGCACCGAAAACCTGCCCCAGTGCGGTGTCCATATTAGTGAGAAAGTCACCGTTATTGGGCGCAGTCGACAAATCGTTGTTATTGAGCGCGGTGGCGAAATCATCAATGGTCTGAAAAATGGCCTGGGTGTTACCATCCAGGTTGGTACTGACAAAAATCTGGTCACCAGGCTCACTGACTTCCACCAGAAAGCCACCACCCACTCGCACATTACGCTGGCCGTCGTCACCATTGTAGGCATAAGTCGTCGGATCGAACGCCTGGGTGTTGGACTGATAACCTGAAAACAGGTATTCGCCGTTGGCATCCGTCGTATTGGCGAGACTCAGCAAGCTCTGATTCAGCTGACTGATTTCTTCGGCAATACCGGCCCGGGAATTGGCATCATTGGTGTCGTTCAGGCCCTGCACCGCGAGTTCACGTATGCGTTGCATAATGTCCACCGCGCTGGTGAGCACACCATCGGTGACGCTGAGCTTGTTTTCAGCCACATCGGCATTACCCTGATATTGCTGAGTCAGGTTCAAGTCACGCTCAATCCCGAGAATTCTGACCGCTGCAACAGGATCATCGGAAGGGGCCAGAAGACGCTCACCTGTCGATACCTGCTGCTGCGTTTTGGCCAGCTCAGTCTGCTGGCGCAGCATGGCCTCGACACTTTGTTGTTGAATGTAATTGGTGGATATACGCATAACGATCTCCTAGACCGCGTTAATAAGCGTGTCAAAAATCGTGTTGGACACGACGATAATCTGTGACGCTGCCTGGTAAGCCTGCTGATATTTGATGAGATCAGCGGCTTCCTCATCAAGATTGACACCCGATACACTGTCAAAACGCTGTTTGGTCTGTTGCAGCAAAGCCTGTTGGGTTTCCTGGCTTACCTCAGCCTGACGGGTGCGGGTCGCCACGTCGGAGACAATCACACCATATTGATCCGCCAGAGAACGGGTGACCGGGGGTGGGCCGGCACTGACCTGAACCAGGGTGTTATCCGTTTGCAAATCTGCCAGGGCCAGCGCATTTTCATTATTACCGGTCCCGATATTGGTGCCCGATGAAGCGGCAATCTGTCGAGGATCGGTCAGCACTACATTGATATCCGCCGCTGTGGTACCAGTCGGGTCAAAAAAGTTACCCCCCGCATTACCATCGAGATCAAAACCATTGCTGTGAGCGGTATTAAAGGCAGTCACTATCGATTCGGCCAGTAAGTCCAGTTCAGCCCTAGTGTTATCAATTATATTGTTGCGGAACTGCAGAGCGCCTCCCAGACTACCGCCAGTGATCTGGTTGGTGATATCTGTTTGAGTTGAACCGAAACCGATATTCAGCCGTGGCGGATCAAAGGAACTGTCACTGATCGTGTTGAGGTCAACCTGTGTGGTGCCAACCACCAGCCCCTGGCCATTACCGACAAAGATATTCACAGTGCCGTTACTCTGCGGCACTGTGGTGACCGACACATATTCAGACAGTTTGTTAATTAACTGATCCCGTTTGTCCAGCAGGTCATTGGGACTTCCCTTGGCCCCCTCGGCTTCCAGGATCGCCTGGTTAAGTTCGGCAATACCACGGGTAATGTTATTGATGTCATCGACACCGACGGCGATATCATTATCGACATCACTGGTCAGTTGAGTCAGCTGTGAATCCAGCGTATTAAAACGGCTGGCCAGCAGTTCGCCCTCCGTCAGCATGACTTTACGGGCAGATATTGAGGTAGGATCGTTAGCGACTTCCTGCACCGCGCCGAAAAAAGCATCCAGACCGCCGTTGATGCCAAGCTCTGAAGAACCGAGCAGGTTATCCACCTGGCGGGAATAAGACAAAAAGCTATCCTGCTGCGCTTCCTGCGAGGTATAACTTCTGACCTGCGTTGCCAGAAAACTGTCGTAGATGCGCTCGACGCTGTTGACTGTCACACCCGAGCCAAGATAGAAATTGCCTTCGTAATTGGCTGGCCGCGTGACCTGTTCGGCACGCTGACGTGTGTAGCCTTCCGTGTTGATGTTGCTGATATTATTACTGGTGGTCGACAGGGCTGTCTGCGCTGCAGTTAACGCCGATGTACCAATATTCAGAATACTCATTGCTTAGTTCCTCGTCTCAGACTCAGCATCTGTCAGAACAAATCCATATCCAGTGACATCTGTGCCAGCGTGTCACTATTCATAATGCGTTTAATCTTGTCGGCATATTGCGGGTCAGTAGCGTAGCCTGCTTTATGCAACTGCTCGATGAAAGCATTCGGGTCGCCCACATGCTGCAGCGCTTGGCTGTAACGGGGCTGGGTTTGCAGGAAACGCACATAATCATCAAAGCTGTGCTGATAAGAATCATAAACACGGAACTGTGATTGCTCATGCAGTGCTATGCCATCACGGTATTCAAGGGCATTTTTCGCGACGGTATCACCGTCCCAGCGATGCGCCTTGATGTTGAACAGGTTAAAGCTGCTGCCCTGTTGATCAGCCAGAATGTGTTTACCCCAGCCGGTTTCCAGCGCGGCCTGTGACAGAATAACTTCGGGTGCAACGCCGAGTTTTTCAGCGGCACGCTCAGCATAAGGCCAGAGCTTTTCAACAAATTCCTCAGGCGAGTTGAAGCGTTTCGGCATATTCGCCATATCGGTTTCCACGACCTCAGTGTCCTCCGCCAACGGTTGCGGTTTGGCTTCACGGATCTGTTCGATAATCTTCTCGTTAACTCGGATGCCCAAAGACGGTCGCACGGTGACGGTATCAATACTGAAGGTCTGACCCGGAACCGCTTCAGCGCTGTTGGCATAACGCGCTCCGCCAAGCTGACGCATGATGACATCCTGTAGCCCGAGACCGCCTCGCATCGATAAATCGGAAGCGAGTTGCTGATCGGCCATGTCCTGATACATTTTGCTCTGCTCGGAATCAAACAGGCCTTCAGCCAGACTCGCCTGACGCATCGACTTGAGCATCATGTTTACAAACAGTGACTCGAACTGACCCGCGACCTGACGCAGTGTCTGCTCTTCATCCCGGCCCTGCCCCGCCTGCTGGCGAAGCTGGTTCAGGCCATGAAAGTCGATCGCGGATTGGGCGATTTTGGATTCCAGCGCCATGCTTAGATCACCACGAGCTCAGCACGCAAAGCACCGGCCTGTTTCAGTGCTTCCAGTATCGCAACCAGATCACCGGGCGCGGCACCCACCTGATTCACTGCACGGACAATCTCATCCAGCGACACACCCGGGTCGAACACGAACATCCGGCTGTCTTCCTCACTGATTTCGACATCGAAGTTAGGCGTAATCACAGTCTGTCCCTGTGACAGCGGGTTAGGCTGGCTGACCTCGGGATTAGCGGAAATCGTGACCGACAGGTTGCCGTGGGTAACCGCAGCCGGCGTGACTCTCACATGCTGGCCTATTACCACGGTACCACTGCGTGAGTTCACAACCACACGGGCCGGTGCTTCACCCGGACTCAGTTCCAGGTTTTCTACCAATGATAGGAAAGGCACACGCTGACTGGGGTCACGCGGCGCATTCACTCTGATTGAAGATGCATCTACTGAATTCGCCGTACCTTTACCCAGCGTGTGGTTGATCGCATCAGTCAGACGACTGGCGGTGGTGAAATCAGGACGATGCAGATTCAACACGATATGGTCGCCGACGTTGAAAGCATTTTTGACAGTACGCTCAACTGTCGCACCACCCGGCACCCGACCGGCACTGGGAATGTTGACCGTGACCCGTGAACCGTCGGCGGCATCGGCACCGAAGCCCCCCACCACCAGGTTACCCTGAGCCATCGCATAAATATTACCGTCGGCACCTTTCAATGGTGTCATCAACAGGCTGCCGCCACGCAGGCTTTTGGCATCACCCAGGGAAGAAACGGTGACATCAATGGTTTGGCCCGGTTTTACAAAAGGCGGTAAATCGGCATGCACCGACACCGCGGCCACATTTTTACTTTTGGGATCCGTACCAGGCGGAATGTTAATCCCCATTTCCACCAGAAAATTACGCAGACTCTGGCCAGTGAACTTGGTTTTATCACCACTGCCATCCAGACCGACGACCAGACCGTAACCAATCAATTGGTTAGAACGGACCCCGGCAATCGAAGCCAGATCCTTGACGCGTTCCGCCTGAGCCAGGCCGGATGCCATCAACAGCAAGGTTGCCAATACAATTTTGATATTCATCTTACTTATCCTCAGAACGGCATCAGCGCACTGGCAAAGAAACGGCTAAGCCAGCCCATCACATTGGCATCATTGGTAGGACCGTCACCGGTGTAAGCGATTTGCGCATCGGCAATTCTTACCGATGAAACGGAATTATCTGCCTCTATATCCCGCGGACTGACAATCCCGGAGAGGCGTATGTATTCATTGCCCTGATTGATGGTGATGACTTTTTCACCACGAATGACCATATTGCCGTTCGCCAGCACTTCGACCACCGAGACGCTGATATTGCCCGACAGCAGGTTGTTCTGTTCACTTTCGCCTTCACCTTCAAAATCGGTTTCTGACCCGAAACCAAATGCCAGGTTGTTGTTGCTGGTGTTATCCAGCGGCAGCTGACTGGGCAGACTGAATTGGGGACTGGCGCCGAAAATGGTGGGGTTGGCAATATTGGTACTGTTGCTCTTATTGACCGTAGTTTCGGTCTCTTTCTCAGCAT
>JABURN010000220.1 GCA_014762585.1 Methylophaga sp. | reverse complement strand
TTGGGTATCAGTCATATAAAGAATTCTATAAGCGCATGCTGAGCATGCAGGTGTAAAGAGGCCCGCAAGGGTCCGATTTAATTGAGTGGTTCCTGTAAATGCGGCTTGATGGCATCCAGCATCAATTTATGTACGCCGAAGCCGGCTGCAACAATATTGCCTTTGTTAAACAGATTGTCCTGACCGGCAAAGTCTGTCACCAGACCGCCTGCTTCTTCTACCAGCAGCAGGCCGGCAGCGAGATCCCAGTTTTCCAGACCGATTTCCCAGTAACCGTCCAGGCGACCCGCCGCAACATAGGCCAGGTCCAGTGCAGCTGAACCGGCACGACGGATATCAGCGACCTGGGTAAACAGGGCTTCAAAACTCGCCATATATTGAGTGTGGTGCTGAGGATACTTAAATGGAAAGCCGGTTGCCAGTAAAGCGCCTTTCAGATCACGGCGTTTACTGATTCTGAGACGGCGGTCATTGAGCTTGGCACCCTCACCACGGCTGGCAGTGAACAGTTCATCACGCTGGGGGTCATAAATGACCGCATGTTCCACCCGGCCTCTGACACTGACGGCAATCGACACGCAGAAATGCGGAAAGCCATGCAGGAAGTTAGTGGTGCCATCCAGCGGGTCAATGATCCAGACAGTATCACTGTCACCGGCATTACCCGATTCTTCAGCCATAATCGCGTGGTCGGGATAGGCCTTTTTAATGACCTTGATGATTTCCTGTTCCACCAGGTGATCAACATCGGAGACATAGTCGTTACGGCCCTTGGTAGTAACTTCCAGGTGTTCGACATGTTGCAAAGATCGCATGATCAATGTGCCAGCATTGCGGGCAGCACGGATCGCAATATTCAGCATTGGGTGCATAAGACAAATTTTTCCAGAACGGTTCAGAAAAGACGGAATCCCGGATAGGAAACCGGAGCATTTCAAAAGGCGTAATTATAGCAAGTATTTAACTGCTGGGAGACAGCTTTGAAGAAACAGTTCGCATTTTGCCTGTCTGCTGATAGACAGTAAAAATATTTCTTGCTAGCGTATGTTTTATGTTGCGAATACGCAATATAATATGCCTGCCATTTAAACTGGTACTTTTTCAAGGAGATTAAAATGAAACCATTAGCAAAACTGAGTGCTGTAATCCTGCCTTTGGCTCTGTTGACCGCTTGTGCCAACACTGCCGAAATGGACGCGTTGAAAGCCTCTGTAGAATCAGCTCAATCAACTGCTGACTCTGCACTTGCTGCTGCCCGCAATGCTCAAAGCACTGCTGACACAGCCCAACGCACTGCTACTGACGCAGAACTGGCTGCGATGAACGCCCAGAAATCTGCTGATGAAGCAATGGCTACAGTTGAAGAATGCTGTGCCAAAATTGATCGTATGTTTGAAAAAGCCATGAGCAAATAAGCCATTATTTGCCACATGCAAAAAAGCCGGAACAGTTGTTCCGGCTTTTTTTTGTCCTGATTTTGACTCAGTGATTACAAAGCATCACTGGTGACCTGCACTGTCCACACGGGAACACCGGCAGAAGCCGTGATTTGGTCAGCCACAATACTGGCCTCTTCCTGTGTGTTAAATGGACCAATCAAAGTCTCTTCACGGGCTCCCGATCTGACCGGCCAATACAAATCATCCATTCTGAGGGTGGTCATAGCATCACGAACTTTACTCACCGCTTTTTTGTTCACGCCGGCATGCAGAAACCACAGGTTTTCAACAATATCCAATTGCTGTTGCCCCAGCGGCTTGACCAGACCATGCTGATTACGCACGACGGTTTCCGCATAAGACCAGTGGTCATCGGCTGGCAGTTTATCCTGCACGTTTAAAATCGCCTTCACCATTGGCGTCATATTATTGCCTTCACGGTTGTCGACGTCCTTCTGCTGTCGATGCGCTTCGAGATAGAGCATGCCATTTCTGACACCGGCTTTGTGAGGCTGGTATACGATTTCCACCGGTGTATTACTCGGGGTAATATTGAACATATTCTCAATATCTTCCGGGAATAAACGAATACAGCCGTGACTGACACGCAGGCCTACACCATAGGGTTTATTGGTGCCATGCAACAGATAACCCGGCATTGACAGGCGCATCGCATAGGCTCCTAGAGGGTTATCAGGGCCGGCTGGCACCACACGCGGTAGGGGATCGCCCATTTCGGCGTGCTCTTTGCGAATTGATTCTGGTGGTGTCCAGCTGGGATCTTTGACTTTCTGAGTAATGCGGGCCTTACCCAGCGGCGTTGCCCAACCTTCACGGCCAATGCCGATTGGATGCGTCACCACGCGTTGTCTCTCGCCCTTGGCAACTTTCGGATAATAGAAAAGGCGCATCTCGGCAATATTGATGACAATGCCCTCTTTAGGGCCATCTGGAAGAATAAAACGGGTCGGCAATACGACGGGAGTATTCTCGCCCGGCAGCCAGGCATCGACCTCGGGGTTGGCATCTGTAATGTCACGATACCCCAGGTCAAACTGACGGCCGATATCCAGCAGGGTGTCTTCACTGCGGCTGTACAGAACCATATTATGACCAATGACACTGGCACCGGGCTCGGTGATTTCGAAGGTAGTGGCAGAGAGGGGTGCCGATAGAGTCAGGCCGATGGCAAGAGACAACAGACGACGGAGCATGAATTCATCCTGATAGCTAGAGACAAAGAGATATATTGTACTGGATTCTAATCAATAGATAATCTGTTAAGACGTGCTTTGATGCACAAAAAGGGCTAAGATTAGGGCCTGTTTTATCTTTTGCCTTGGACATTTATCTAACGTACCCTAAGCCGATGAAAAAATTTTACCTGCCCCTGATTTTAAGTCTTGCCACATTGACCCTGTCCGGCTGTTCCTTTTTCGAGAAAGAGGAAATCAAAGCCGATGAGAGCTGGAGTGTAGAGCGGGTCTACGCAGAAGCCAAGGCAGCACTGGATCTTGGTGACTACACCACCGCCATTACCTACTACGAACAAGTGGAAGCGCGCTTCCCGTTTGGTGACTATGCCCAGCAGGCCCTGCTGGAATCAGCCTATGCACACTACAAGAACGATGAGCCGGAAACGGCGATTGCCACGTTGGACCGTTTCATGCGTGTCTATCCCCTGAATCCCAACATCGACTACGCTATCTATCTGCGAGGTCTGGTTAACTTCCACCGTGATATCGGCCTGATTGAAAAATACGTGCCGCGCGATGAATCCCAGCGGGATCCGGGTTCTGCAGAAGATGCATTACGCGACTTCACCCGACTGGTCAAACAATATCCCAACAGCCGTTATGCAGAAGATGCTACCCAGCGTGTTGTTTATCTGAGAAACCGTCTGGCACAGCATGAAGTCAATGTAGCAAGCTACTATATGCGGCGTGATGCTTTTCTGGCAGCCGCCAACCGCGCCAAATATGTGATTGAAAATTATTCTAGAACTCCTGCCATGCCAGAAGCACTGGTGATTATGGCCAAAGCCTACAAAGTCATGGGAATGAATGATTTATCAGAAGATGCACTGAAAGTGCTGGAACTCAACTATCCGGGTCATACCGGCGTTGCTGAAGTACGTCAAACCAAGATTGATTGATCTAAACCGCGCCGGTGACTGCACCGGCGCGCATTGATGAAGACTCAGATAGCGTCTTCGCCCTCTTCACCGGTACGAATTCTCACCGCCCGCTCCAGCGAAGTGACAAAGATCTTGCCATCCCCGATGCGACCGGTATGTGCAGCCTGAGTGATACTTTCAATCACTGAATCCACGGTTTCATCATCGACTACGATTTCCAGTTTCACCTTGGGCAGAAAATCAACCACATACTCTGCACCGCGATAAAACTCGGTGTGCCCTTTCTGCCGGCCGAAACCTTTGACTTCAGTCACGGTCATGCCCGTCACGCCGATTTCGGACAACGCCTCACGAACATCATCGAGTTTAAAAGGTTTAACAATCGCTTCAATTTTCTTCATTGCAATTCCTTACTCTATTGTTGCGGTAACCGTGTAGCCTGACGTGATCGGATAGCGCCGATCGCGGCCGAAGGCCCTGCTGCTGATACGAATACCCGGTGGTGCCTGACGGCGTTTGTATTCATTACGATCTACCATTTTTATCACCCTTGCAACCACCTCCGCATCGTAACCTTCTTCGACCAGATCCTCAAAACAACTGTCATCTGCGATATAGCGTTCAAGAATCACATCCAGCATTTCATAGGGTGGCAAGCTGTCCTGATCCAGTTGCCCTTCTGAGAGCTCTGCAGAAGGCGGACGGGTGATAATACGCTCCGGTATTACCGCTGACAGCGAATTACGATGACGGCTGAGTCGATATACCAGAGTTTTATAAACATCCTTGAGCGGTGCATAGCCGCCAGCCATATCACCATAAAGGGTGGAATAACCGACTGCCATCTCGCTCTTGTTACCGGTTGACAGCACCATGTAACCAAATTTATTGGACAGTGCCATCAGAATAATACCGCGGCAGCGAGCCTGGATATTTTCTTCGGTGGTATCGGCCGGCAAGCCGGCGAACTGCGTAGATAAGGTATCCAGAAACTGATTGAAAACGGGTTCAATTGAAATAAGACTGTATTGCACCCCAAGTCCATCAGCCATCGCCTTGGCGTCTTCCAGACTGATTTCAGCGGTGTAACGCGAGGGCATCATCACCGCGTGGACTTTGTCCGCGCCGATAGCATCAACCGCCAGTGCCAGCGTCAAAGCTGAATCTATCCCGCCGGACAGGCCAATCACCACGCCGGGAAAGTGATTTTTGTTGATGTAATCACGCAGCCCCATTACAAGGCCTTTATAGATCATCGCCAGTTCATCTTCCTTGTCGGCCAGCTCGCCCTGAAGCTGAAGCTTGCCATCATCTGCACGATTTACA
>JABURN010000109.1 GCA_014762585.1 Methylophaga sp. | reverse complement strand
AAGGTAATCAGCCCGTTGTTAGAGTGCTCTATGCCATACAGAGGTTGTCCCGGCTGGGACAACTGTCCGATTTCACCGCTGGGCATGCCGAAATACAGGGCCGTTTGCGCCTTTTTTATGGCAATATCAATACTACCGACCCAAGCGTCATCCATACGGTAGAACGCTTTCAGCGCGCCGCCGGAATCGACGATGGCAATACACATGCGGGTCTCGGTTGACTCGGCTTTATCCAGCGCGCCATTGATAACTTTTTCTGCTGTTTTTGAAGTGACATGCATAAAAAGACCTCCATTTCAGGGCCAAGATGAATTGGTACTCAACTAGGCCTTCAGCTGTGGTTTATAAAGACAAAAACCCTCTTTGCTTCAAAAGGGTTTTCATTTCGCTGTCACAACAGGTGACAACATCTCAGTCTGTGTTACTTTGCTTGTCACGGTTCAAGATGAAACGGCGATTTGACCCGAGTGGACAGACTCAATAAATGGAGCGAGACCGCGGTATGGAGATTCTTATGCTCTCATCATATACACCATTGATAGCGCTGATTTTATTGATCATCTTGATGTGGCTTTGCAGCTGGTGGGTAGTGAAAATAGTCTCTGCTATGTATCAGCGCTCTCTCGTCTGGATGGGGTGGGCTAAGCAAAGAGAAGATGTTGCCGGTCTCTGGTCGTGGTCCAGAAAACGCTATCCGAAAACAAGCCGCTGGCTTGAGGTAAGACTGACAACACGGTATTTTTCTGGCCTGTTGTTAACACTTATTGTGCTAGCGATGCTCTACCTTTTATCGTTGTTTGGCGGTCTGGTGGAGGAATTGCTGGAAGCCGAAGAGTTAATCCGGATAGATCACAGGCTTAATCAACAACTGGGGCTGCTACGAACGGATGAGACTCTGACCGTGTTTGCCTGGATAACGGATCTGGCTGGCTCACCGGCGCTGTTGGCAGTTGCATTTGTATCCACAGGTGTTTTATGGGCACATCGGCAAATCAGTTTTATTACGCCGCTCTGGCTCACATTCCTTGGCTCACAGCTGATGACATACAGCGGTAAATTCTTGTTGCAGCGTCAGCGACCAGAGTCGGTTACAGAGTTAGTTGAAATCACACCGTCATTCCCAAGCGGACATGCCACCAGTGCACTCGCTGTGTACGGATTCATGGCTTACGTCATCAGCAGAGAATTAAACACGGGGCGTCAGCGATTTGAGCTTGTTTTTTGGACAGCTGCCTTAATTCTTCTTATTGGCTTCAGCCGGATGATTTTGAGCGTGCACTATGCCAGCGATGTTGCTGCGGGGTTTCTGGTTGGCAGCTTCTGGTTATTGATGGGTATTGCCATTGCTGAACTGATTTACAGGAAAAATTAGCAAACTTTTGTCAGTCGCCTTTGGGGGCCCTTGAGCTGGAGAAAACGCTTATGCGGAATAAAGCCATTCCACTCTGGTTAAAACTGAGCTACACCTTGCTGGTCATCATTATCGTACCGGTGTACTGGCGAGAATTAGGACCAACGAACTTCCTTTGGTTTTCTGACATTGCCCTGATTTCACTGGTGGCAGCTGTCTGGCTGGAAAATAGTTTGATAGCGAGCACCATGGCTGTGAGTGTTTTTTTTCTTGAACTGGCCTGGGTGATCGACTTTTTCAGCGGCGGTCAGCTACTACACGTTGCCGCCTATATGTTCGCTGAGGATGCCCCCTGGCTTATCAGACTGTTATCAGGATCTTTTCACCTGGTACTACCGGCTTTGCTGCTCTTCTTGTTATTACGGCTTGGTTATGACCGGCGTGCTTTTCGTCTGCAGATTGTATTGGCATTCTTGGTTCTGCTGCTGACATTTTTTACCACAAAGCCAGCAGATAATATCAACTGGGTTTATGGGCCGGGTGAGCCACAATCGATTTTGCCACCTTTGGTGTACTTGTTCGTGTTTTTCCTGGCGTTGGTGACGCTGATCTACTGGCCATCACATCTTTTATTCAGTCATTATTTCAACGGAAACAGACGTAGAACGATATGAATGAGTGGATTCAACTCACATTATTAACACTGATGGCCGGTTTAATGATGCCCGTAGGTGCCTTACTGGCCAGTGTTGAGCGGATCCGTCCGCGTTGGCTGGAAAACGAGCTCAGACATGCTGTGATCGCCTTTGGCGGCGGTGCACTGCTGGCGGCTGTGGCCCTGGTGCTTGTTCCGGAAGGAAGCAAAGACTTATCGGTGGGGCTGGTCTGTATCTGTTTTGGCGGTGGCGGCCTCGTTTTCATGGTGCTCGACATCTATCTCTCAGCCAAGGGCACTTCAGCCAGTCAGCTGGTCGCCATGCTGACTGATTTTGTGCCTGAAGCACTGGCAATGGGGGCAACCTTCACCATATCGCCTGATGCGGGCTTATTGCTGGCTCTGATCATTGCCCTGCAGAATCTGCCAGAGGGTTTTAATGCATACCGGGAGCTGGCGGCCTCGACTCAGAGTAGACCTATGTATCTCATTACTGCATTCCTGCTAATGGCTTTGCTGGGGCCTGCTGCCGGCCTTACAGGCCACTTTCTACTCGCAGATTTTAACCAGCTGGTGGCTGGTATTATGTTGTTTGCGGCGGGCGGTATTTTGTACTTGATATTCCAGGATATTGCGCCACAAGCCAGGCTGAAAAATCACTATGCGCCGCCCTTGGCTGCGCTGGCAGGGTTTCTATTGGGCCTGATTGGCCATATGCAATTGACCTCCTGAATCGTCCCTGTAGGGCAAGGTTTATTTTTATTGCCCTGAAGCAGATTATGAACGAAACCTTTCCCTGTCTGTCTGAAGCTTTTGATTAAGCTAATTGTGCTGTGTTAGCTTAGTCAATTGTGTTGAAAACATGGCTGCGAGAGGTGAGGGGCCTGACAGTCGCAACTTTCAGCCAAAGAGAGAGTTAAATCCATCAATAACAACGAGAGGACAGGTGCTGTATGGTGTCTGAAGGATTAAATAATAATACCCCTTCGTGGGCCAGCATCCTTGGTGTGGTGGCTATCATGCTGGGGGTTTTTCTTACTGCCGTTCATGGCAACGAAGCAATGAAACAGTCTGTGATCGTCAACAACATGCCCGCGAGTGGCGTGATGCCCGAAGCAGACTGCCCGGAAGAGGAGCTTGAAGAAGAAGGAATCACTGTCGCTGAGTGTGAATACCTGATTGACCATGTCGCGGGTATCGCATTGTCCGCCCCTGACTGGTTCCCAGCTGCACAAATGACCTTGTCTGGTATCGGTGCGGTACTGGCGTTTATTTCCATTATCATCGGTGGTGCTCTGGTGAATTATACGCCATGGGCCTCTAAAGCCGCTGTCACCGTGTTCGGTGGATTGGCTGCTGTCGACTTACTGCAGTTTGCTGCGGTTGTAAATACCGGTCCGACACTGCGTGAGATGTACCTGGGTGGTATTCTGCTGTGGTTCATCCTGCACCTGATGCTGGTTGTCGGCGCACTGGCCGGCAGACATACCGAAGCCGAAGCTTAATGCTTCAATCATTGCAACGAAAATAAACGGAAGCTGTTATGCAAAGACAAGGTTTTAACAGAACGGCGGTAATCCTGCACTGGTTGCTGGCTGTTTCGATTTTCTTCTTATTCATTTCCAGTTGGTGGATGATGGGGCTGCCGCTGCCATCACCGGAATTACAGTTCCGGGCATTCCCGTTCCAACTTCATAAAAACATTGGTATCACCTTGGTGATTATCATTCTGATGCTGCTCTATGTTCGCATAAGGCATCGTCCGGCACCGGTGGATTCAACGCATATGACAGGGTGGATGCACTGGTTGGCGATCCTCGCTCATGTTGCCATCTATGGTCTGGTTCTGGCTGTATGTGTCACCGGTTATCTGTCATCAGCGCACACCCGCTGGGATACCGTCTGGTGGTGGAGTATTGAGTTCCCGCGCATCGCGGCGCCGGATGAAGAGATGAACGAGTTCTGGGGGGAACTGCATACCTATGCAGCCTGGGCATTGCTCGGCATCGTCGCTGTTCACGTCAGTGGTGCGATTTACCACGCATTCAGAAACGACGGCATTGTGCGTCGGATGATGCGCTGGTAAAAGCAGCATAAATAATGAAAAATGGGTCGCTAAGCGGCCCATTTTTTTGTCTGATAAAAATGTTTAGCGGCTACTTCAATCAACCATTTTCCAAGGAGAGATTAATGCAAATCATGGATGTTACCTGGGGCAAAGCGGCCAGAGTCTGGTGGAGTATTTTCTGGCGTACTTTTCTCATTACTGCTTTGCTGGCTGTTGTATTCGGCTTTATGACCGGCTTTCTGCTGGCTTTAGCGGGGCTTGAAGAAAAGACGCTACTCTGGTCTCAGCTGGTAGGCATTGCTTGTGCGATTGTTGGTGGGGTCTGGGCTGTTAAGAGCGTATTGCAAAAGGAATATCGGGACTATCGTCTGGCCCTGATTCCATCGACTGAAGCTCAAATGCAGCAGAGCCTCGATAACTGAGAGCGCACAATGATGAGGAACAGATCTTATGGAAGATCCCAGAGTCTTTTTTGCTGCTGAACGCACGTTGCTGGCCTGGCAACGCACAGGTATGGTGTTGATAGCATTTGGTTTTGTTGTCGAGCGTGCTGGTCTTCTGCTAAAAGCGCTTGGACAGCTGAGCCCAGTTCATGATCTGACTTTGTTCTGGCTGGGTGTGATATTTATGCTGCTTGGTGTTCTGACGATTGTTATCGCAGTGTTTCAGTTTTCACGGCTTTTACCTTCCTTCTCTGAACTGGAGAGGCCAGCTGGTTATCGTGTTGGTATCAGCCTGGGGTTAAATCTGCTGGTCGCCACAGCGGGGATGGTCATGGTTGTCTTGAGGCTGTTCCTGCGGTTTTGAACTGGTGGATTGCTTCGCCACAG
>JABURN010000027.1 GCA_014762585.1 Methylophaga sp. | reverse complement strand
TATTTTTATATATATCTTATTTAATTTTCTTTTAAGTCTACCTCGCTAGATTCACGCCTAATCAATTCAGAAGCGCAGGCGATGACAGAGCAATCTTCACTTAACCGATTTCTTGGACCTTATGCACCGATAGCCAGACTGTTACTGATTTATCTGGCTATTCTGTGTTTTTCACGACTCTCACTGACACTATGGCAGTTTGATCGTCTTGATGGCATAGGACAGTTTGCTGTTGTGTTGTTGAATGGCTTGAGGGTCGACCTGATATTGTCAGGCATGCTTCTGGCGCCTCTGATATTACTGGTTCCAATACTGGCTCACCGGTTCAGTTGGCGGCTGTGGCAAGACATCATCAGCCTATGGGCTGTGTTGACTGTGGCCGTTATCATCTTCACGGAACTGGCAAGCCCCACCTTTATGATCGAATACGGTCAGCGACCTAACCGCCTGTTCATTGAATACCTCAAATATCCCCAGGAAGTGATGTCGATGCTGTGGGAGGGCTATAGGCTGACACTGGTGGGTGGCATTTTGATCACAGCAGCGGTCGCCTATGGCATGTATCGTCTCAGCAGACACTGGCTGCATCAGGAACAACCCGGCTGGGCATACTGGAAAACCCTGCTTTGCTGGCCACTAATGGTGCTGGTAACGGTCGTGATGGTTCGTTCCTCATTCGACCACCGACCAGCGAACCCGTCGACATTCGCGATTACGCAGGACCCAATGGTTAATGACCTGATGCTGAACTCAGCCTGGTCGGTTTATTTTGCTATTTACAATCTCAAGCATGAGGAGGAGTCCAACGAAGTCTACGGTGAACTCACTCATGAACAGATTCTGGCTGAACTCGATAAAGAAAAGCCGGAGTTGATAGTTAATGCGAGTGCCAACCCGCCCGTTATTAATCCCCAACATGCCAGCAGGCAACGTGAGAAACCCTTAAATCTGGTTCTGATCCTCGAAGAAAGCCTCAGCGCTGATTATGTAAAAACACTGGGTGGGAGTGGTGCGACGCCGGAACTGGATAAACTGAGTGAGCAGGGCTGGTGGTTTGACAACCTTTATGCCACAGGCACCCGATCAGTGCGTGGTATAGAAGCGGTGATCAGCGGTTTCCTGCCTACCCGGGCCCGCAGCGTGGTCAAATTATCCCTGTCACAGCAGAACTTTTTCACTATTGCTTCTTTGCTGGAAAAACATGGCTATCTGACTGAGTTCATTTATGGTGGCCAAGCGCACTTTGACAATATGGCCAGTTTCTTCGTGGGTAATGGTTTTCAGCACATTATTGACCGTGAGCATTTTGAGGATCCGGTTTTTGAAGGCAGTTGGGGGGCATCTGATGAGGATGTGTTCAACAAACTGCATGAAAGACTGCAGCAGCATCATGCCTCCGGTAAACCCTTTTTCAGTTTTGCCTTTACTTCATCGAATCACTCTCCCTATGAGTTTCCGGATGGTCGAATCGAGATAGAAGGTGAAAAGCAAACGCCGGAAAACGCGGTACGTTATGCAGACTATGCGCTGGGTCAATTCTTCGACAAGGCACGTCAGAGCGAATACTGGAAAGATACTGTCTTTCTGGTCGTGGCCGATCACCACAACCGTGTTGAAGGTGACAATCTGGTGCCGATAGAAAAATATCACATTCCCGGATTGATCCTGGGTGCAGATATCCAGCCTAAAGAGCTGAAAACTCTTGCCAGTCAGATTGACCTGCCGACGACCGTACTGTCGATGATGGGCATTTCTGCCTCTCACCCGATGATAGGGCGGGACTTGACCCTGGCAGAAGAACAGCACAAACCGGGCCGGGCCTTTATGCAATACGATGACTATTTCGCCAAAATGACGGGGGATGAGGTCGTGATCCTGAGACCGGAAAATACGCCACTATACGGTCATTATGATCACAAAACGCAGACTTTAAGCATGAATGGCACACCAGAGTACGAGCCCTACGAAACCACACTGGCCCATGCATTGTTACCCGGCTGGCTGTATCAATGCCGCTGCTATCAATCTCCCACTGATGAAACCAGTTACACTCAGTCCGGTCATGTCATGCTGACAGAATCCTCAATAACGCATCCACATGAGAGTCCGGTGGATAGACAGGATAGACACAGCGTTCAATAAGCCCGTTACAACAGATCAACGATACTGCTGCCAGGCAGCAAGGGCAGATTAACTGACTGCCCAGAGTGATTTGAAAGCCTGATATCCGGCAAAGCCATTCCTTCCAGGTGCCGACAGGCACCATCATCCACTGGCGCCTGTAGCTCTGAAGGTAAAACCATTAAATCTGTCATCATGTCCTCATGCTAGTGATAAGCGGGGAAAACAGCTGTTTACTTATGTAACAAAACTAAATAATAAACATTATCATTTACATGATCGTGTGGCTCTCGTAATATATCCCGCAATGCAAAATTCCACGGAGTCACCCCATGTCACTTTATATCAAACCGTTGACATTAAGTATTGCACTAGCCCTGAGTAGTGCTAATAGCTTTGCTATAGCCGCAGAAGCAAGCGAAGAAGAGAGCGCCGTTGAGCTGGATTCGCTGACTGTGACAGCCAGTGCCGATGCCTCTGCAGAAGGACTCTCACCGGCATTTGAAGGTGGTCAGGTCGCAGAGGGCGGTCGTGCCGGGATTCTGGGTACCAAGGATCACCTTGAAACGCCTTTTAGTATTACCAGTTATACCAATGATTTTATTCAGGATCGTCAGGCAAAGAGTGTTGGGGATGTACTCCAGGCGGATCCTGGTGTCAGAGAGGCAAGAGGTTTCGGTAATTTTCAGGAATCCTATTTTATCCGTGGTTTCATCCTTAATTCAGATGATATCGCCTATAACGGCCTCTATTCACTGTTGCCCCGCCAATATATAGCGACAGAATTATTTGAGAGGGTCGAGGTGCTTCGTGGTGCGAGCGCTTTCCTCACCGGTGCTACGCCAAGCGGCGGAGGGATTGGCGGTACAATTAATCTCTTGCCAAAACGCGCGCCAAATTACCCGTTGACACGAATGACGGTAGGAACAGAACATGGCGAACAAGGTTATGCTTCTCTTGATGTGGGACGCCGTTTTGGCGATGAGCAACAATTTGGTGTCAGGGTGAATGCAGCTTATCGTGATGGCGGTACCAGCATAGAGGATGAGCAGGCAAATCTGAGTCTTTTCTCTGTCGGTCTCGATTATCGCGGTGATAAACTTCGATTATCAGCTGATTTCGGTACGCAGGATAACGAGCTGGATGAAACTCGAACCAACGTGACCCTATCGGGTTTGACTCATATTCCTTCGACACCAGATGCTGATAGTAATTGGGCGCAACCCTGGACATACTCAGATGAGGATGATGTCTTTGGTACATTCAGAGCTGAATATGACTTCAACGATAATGTCACCGGCTGGGCGGCTTATGGCATGCGCCGTAGTAACGAGTCCAACTCACTCGCCAATCTTACCGTGTCAGACATTAATGGTGATGGTAGTTTTTTCAGGTTCGATAATAAACGTGAAGACCGCGTCGATACCGGTGAAATAGGGCTGAGAGGTAAGCTCCAAACGGGTAGTGTCGGTCACGACTGGGTTGTCTCGTACTCTTATTTCAATCAAGAAACCAAGAATGCTTTCCTGTTTGATTTTGATACGTTTGCAACCAACCTCTATAACCCACAGTATTATTCACAACCTCAGCCAAACGGTAGTGAGCTGCTCGCTAACTCACTTGATCCTGCATTGAATGCCGTGACTAAACTCAATAGTTTTGCGATTGGCGACACACTGTCATTTTTTGATGACAGCGTGCTACTCACGCTGGGCTTACGACATCAAACCCTGGATGTTAGAGATCTTGGTTATGATTACAACAATTTCAGTGGTTCTGAATACAAAGAGCGTGAGTTAACACCGGCTTTAGGACTTGTTTACAGGCATAACAAGCAACTCTCTGTTTATGCGAACTATATTGAGAATCTTCAGCAAGGTGGAAGTGTGCCTGTGGACATGGGCTACGCTAATGCAGGTGAAGCCCTTGAGCCGTTCGTTTCTGAACAGTACGAACTGGGCTTGAAATATGAAACAGATAGGATGGGCTATGGCCTCGCCTATTTCACCACGGATAGACCACGCAATGATGTCGATATTGCCAACAATGTCTATGGGGTAGAGGGCGAGGATAACCACCAGGGGGTGGAGTTTACCTTTTACGGCAAAGCGACAGACGATATCAAACTGCTCGGTGGGGTGACCTGGCTGGATGCAGAACAGAAAGATACCGGTGATTCATCGATTGAGGGTAATGACGTCATCGGTGTTGCTGAATGGCAAGCAACTGTCGGAGCCGAGTGGGATATACCGCAGTTTGATAATCTCGCGCTTGATACACGCGTCATCTATACCGGTTCACGTTATGCCGATAACGCCAATACACTGAAAGTGGATGACTGGACCACGGTCGATATCGGTGCCCGTTATGTTGTGGCTCTGGGAAATCAGGATCTTACCTTGAGAGCGCGGGTTCACAATCTGTTTGATCGCGATTACTGGGCCTCTGTCGGTGGCTTCCCCAATAATGGCTATCTTGTGTTGGGCGCGCCACGAACAGTGAGTCTGTCGGCCGCGATCGACTTCTACTAATGAAATTAGCCCGGGCATTGGCTTGCCCGGGACTTATTCTCTGCCCGTGATAAATTCTTTCAGCAGTTTTTGGGCCCTTTCAAAATGGCTCCCGGGCCAGAAAACCTGGCCACAGTCCTGGCAGATTTTGAAGTCTTGGTAATGCGCCCGGGTCAGCGGCTCGAGTTTATCCAGCACTTCCTCTTTGTCGATTTCCAGCAGCGGCCCATTGCAGTTGACGCAGCGGGTTAAGGGGGCTGTTTCATTGTATAAATCGAGTCTTTCCAGCACCTCACCCACCTGTGTTTTGGGTTGGTCGGAGCGGACGAAATAGCCATG
>JABURN010000171.1 GCA_014762585.1 Methylophaga sp. | reverse complement strand
GCTCAAAATCAAGTGCCTGCCAGTCTACACGTACGCCGACTTCACGGTTTTCGGTCACTATCGGTTTCAGATCAAGAAAGGTGTCCACATCAAGCCCGGGCGTGCCGATGCCGCGAAGAACTCGTCCTACATCAGGCATACCAAAGCCTTCAGAATAATTGGCGAAGATGCTCAGCCAGGTGGTCGGGCTGACCACAGCGCCCACATTGAACAGGGTTTCACTGAAATCAGGATTGCCACCATCGACTGAGACGCCACCTTTGCCGAAAACAGTCCGATAGGTATCGACATCCAACTCAGCGTGTTCATAGCGAATACCAGAATTAAGCACCAGAAAATCGACCGGCTTCAGCTGAGCCTGGATAAATGGCGCGTAGTTTTTGAAGGTCGTCTCCGGCACATAACTTCTGTCTGTCATCAACAGACGTTGTTCGGTCGTGTCTTCCAGCAGATCGATGCCGGTAGTCAGTTTGAGCTTATCGTCCAACAGGCCGTCTTTGGTGAGCGTGAATTTAGCGCCGTTTTTATCAGATTCGTTCTGTGATTGATCCAGGCCTTCTGGTGCCAGTACCGGATCGACAAAACTGCCGGACTCGGTAGCCCCGAAACGTGCTTCAAATTCCTGCCGGTATGCCTGGGCGGTGAATTCCATACCCGCCAGATCATAGTTTTTATAAGTCAGGCTGGTGGTGAGCACCCGGTTTCTTGGTGCATCACCCAGCGGTGTTCTGTTAATTGAGGTGGTGGGTGTGCCGCTGGCTAAATCGCCATCAACACTGGTGTAATTGTTGTCACCTTCCAGCAAAAAACGATTGATGGATAATTCCAGGTTCTGATTATCATCAAACCAGTAACCCAGCTTGGCAAAAATATCATAGCTGCGTGAATCCATGATATCGCCCTGCGTGTTATCGACGCCGATAGGGTCTTCGTCGTCATCGAGATAGAGCCCCTGCGTTTCATAGCTCAGCCCCAGGCTGTATTCCCAGTCATTCTGGCTACCCAACAGACTGTAGTCGGCGCGATATCCCATGGTTTCATCCGCTACTTTGTTTGTCGGCATAGTGGTAGAGACCGACATATGCTGCTTTAGTGTGTTTGCAGTCGGACGTTTGGTAATGAAGTTAATGATACCGCCTGTAGCGCCCAGACCATGTATGGCGCTGGCCCCGTGAATAACTTCGATACGTTCCACCATGGCGAGATCGATAGTATGACCATCACGCTGTGAATCACGTAGTGGGTTAGATTGCGGCACGCCATCTATCAGAAACAGTGGCGAGCGGCCACGAAAAGTTTCGCCGGCACTGCTGAGCTTTTGTCGACTGGGAGAGAAAGAGGGTAACAGGCTGCTCAGTACCTGAGAGGTATCGCTGTGGAACGCCATCTGCTGCTGGATTTGTTCCTGTGTGATCACGGTGACAACCTGAGGGGAGTCTTTGAGTTGTGTATCGCTGCGGGTGGAAGTAATTGTCATCTCATCCAGTTTGACAGCCTGTTCTGCGAGCAGCGGTGATGAGAGAGCCAGTGAGGGTAAGACAAGAATCAAGCTTCTTGAGAGTGTTTTGAGTTGCACCATTTTCTCCTATCTGCGTGAAAATGGTTACTCATGCTAAAGTAAATGAGAATTATTAGCAATCATAGTTATAATTGAAGTGTAACATGACGGTCAGGGAGTGCAGTAATCGCTATTCCTGTCTGAGATGGAGGTAGGACTGGTCTATCAGGTCATTGTAGACGCCTTGAATGTTGAGTGGTAGCCATTCCTCATACATCTTGAGTGACTCAAATTCATCAAGCCGGATTTCCTGCTGTAGTTGTTGCAGACTTTTACCTTTACGCATGCCATCCAGAACGGCCTCATAAAGCTGTTCAAGGTAGCTGAGATAAAACCGGACATCGTCCTTGTTGCCGGTATCGGCATGGCCGCCGACCAGGATGTCAAAGTCCATTGCCAGGACATCCCGGGTTGAATTGATCATGCCGCGAATATCGTAACCGGGCAGGGTTTTGTAGGGCATACGCCCCAACACGATCCAGTCGACGACGTGAAGGACACGCTGCTGCGGAAAATTGATTGAGATTGAACCCTTCCCATTGTTAGGGCCGTGATAGCGTAAATCAATCTGTGTGTCGCCCAGAAAAATCCGCATCTCATCATTGAAAACCAGCTCGGGAATTTCTGTGTCGGCCTGGGTAGCAAGCAGGTCATCCCGGGCCCATTGGTGGGCGATAAAGCTCACGCCGGGTTCAGCAAACACCTCACCGCCATAAACATGGTCCGGGTGATTATGGCTATAGATGACATAGCGCACGGGTACATCGAAACGCGACTTTAGCTCGCCTTTAAGCCATTTAGCAGCGGCTTCAGAGATAGGGTCTGTCAGCGCGATACCTTCATCAGTGACGACAAAAACGGCGTGGTGTGTGCCGTTACTGAATTGGTAGAGATTGTCTTTAACCGGTGTAATGCTGAAGTTGGCTGGGTAAGCAGAAGAGACGTAAAGGCCACTGAGCAAGATGAAAAAAATTTTATGCAATGTCATCCTGTAGCCACTCCAGTTATCATTCCAGTTTGATTAACGACAATAACTGGCCCGGTTTAATTCTTGATGAGGTATTTACTACTCATTTTCTGAATAAACAGCCAACTCGTAATCATTATTTCCGTTCACCAACACATGAAATTCGATTGGCCTGCAGCAAACCTCACAATCTTCAATGTATTGCTGTTCAGGGACGCTGCAATCGACCAATACGGTGAAATGCTCACCGCAGTATGGACACATGATGTTGCTCTCTTCCAGTGGATGAAGCATGATTCGCCTCCACTATAATGGGGTGAATGAATTCGCTTACAGCCTCATTGTGGCACGTAACCAGCTCAGCGTGAAAGACTGAAAAGGTGACGTTTGTCACCCAGCCCGATACCGGTCTCGATAATAGTGAAACCGAGCGACTGATAAAACGCCAGCAGGGCCGGATAATGGTCAACTGCGTCGAGTTGTAATGTCGCTTCGCCGACTCGTTCAATGCAGTATTGCATGAGTTTTTTGCCGTAACCCCGGCCCTGGGCATGAGGGCTGACAGCAAGCTGAGTGATATAGAAATCGGCTTCGGGTGCCTGTGGCCAGCAGTCTTTGTAATAGTCGGCCTTTTCGGTGCCAAGCGCTATACAACCCAGAATCTGATTGCTGCTTTCCAGAACATACACTCGCTTGTTACACAGGTTTGCAGCGACTGACTTTTCATCGTAAACATCAAGCCAGTGATGCATGCCCTGATCACTCATGGACTGAGCACAAGCCTGCAGTAGAGAGGTAATGGCTGCGACATCCTCACTCCTTGCCAGCCGTATCCTGTTGAGACTCATATCAGGGCGATCCCAATGCTGGCGATCACACACCAGGCTACAACCAGCAGTGCCGAGAGTTTGAAAAACTGCAGCATGATGAAACCAATCAGGCCAATGACAAAATCACTCACATGCTGAACAGTGCTGATCCAGATGGGATCATACAAAGCCGCTGCCAGCAGGCCGACCACACTGGCATTAATACCGGCCAGGGCACTGGCTGCCAGGGGATACTTCAGCACTGATTGCCAGAGTGGGAGCATGGCGGCAATCAGCAGGAAACCAGGCAGGAAAATGGCACATAAAGCCAGCACCGCACCGCTCACACCACCCATCTCACCGGGTAGCAAAGCGCCAAGGTACGCGGCGACGGAAAAAACCGGCCCCGGCACAGCCTGAGCGGCACCGTAACCGGCGAGATATTCATCCGCGGCGACCCAACCCGGTTCAACCACGGTTTGCTCAAGTAAGGGCAGAACAACATGGCCGCCGCCGAACACCAGTGCACCGGCGCGATAGAATGCATCCATCACCGCAGCAAGGCTGTTGAAGCCAGCCAGTAATGGGAGGCTGAGCAGCAGGATAAAAAACACTGCCAAAAGAGACCAGGCAGCACGTCGGCCATAATCAACATCAAACTGACTTGCCGGGAAACGTTGGTGACGACAGAGAGCCAGGCCCGCTACGGCACCGGCTATCACAACAGCTATCTGAGCGACAGGATGATTTACCAACACCAGAAAAATGACGGCAAGCAGGGCGATGAGACGACGTTGCCAGTCGGGTGTCAGCTGCTTTGACATCAGCCACACTGCCTGAGCAACCACAGCAAGGGCAACCAGTTTAAGGCCGTGGATAGCGGCGCTGCCAATGCTGTCCGATAAATATGGCAGCCACTGAGCGAAAGCAAAAAGTAGTAGCGCGGAGGGCAGGGTAAATGCAGCGAAGGCGGCCAGTCCGCCCAGCCAGCCGGCACGAATCAGACCTACACTGAAGCCCATCTGACTACTCGCCGGGCCGGGCAGAAATTGACACAACATCAGTAACTGGGCGAACTGTTCTTCTGTCAGCCAGCGTCTTTTTTCAATGAATGCCTCACGATAGTAGGCAATGTGGGCAATCGGACCGCCAAATGAGGTCAATCCCAGCTTTAGAAAAGTCATAAAGACTTCAGCCGCCGTGCCTTGCTTGTCCATGCTGTTTCCATTTCTTGTCATGAGCCAGAATTATGCTTGCATGGCACAGGATTGCAAGCCATCGGGCACAGGCTTAATTAACGTGAAGAGGCTGTGTTATTTGTAATGCGTTGGCGACTTTACGTTTTTGCAGGCGGTTCCAAATCTTTTCATGAAAGTGGAATGCCACGGTATTGATTGCTGGTTCGACCATAGCCATCACACTGCCGAACAGAATACTGCCGGTTAACAGGTAGCCTACGGTAAAAGCCACACTGAAGTGTACGATTGCGAAACTGATTGTCTTAGCCATTCTGATTCCTCCTTTTGAGAATGATTATCATTAATTAGGAATGGACAGTAAAACGAATAAGTTCAATTAATATGATTGGAAAAACCGTAATTGATAAATGAAAAAAAACACATAGATTCAGTCGATTAATTTGAACAGACTTACTTGT
>JABURN010000040.1 GCA_014762585.1 Methylophaga sp. | reverse complement strand
CGTTTCTGATGCTGTCAGAAAATCTTCGCTGTATCGCAGTACCCCATCTTTGGAGCTTTGCTAGCGTTGCTTTGCTGGGTGCCGCTGTGCTGGGCCTGCTGCCGCACGCGATTGAACATACCTATGCAGTCGATGCGCATGAGATCGGCCTGACCCTGCTGCTGGGCCTGCTGCTGTTCTTCGTGCTCGAGAAAATGGTGCTCTGGCGCCACTGCCACAGCCACCACGGCGACGAACATATTCCAGAACTGGACCGCCCCGACCATCACGGTGGTCATCATCATGAAGCGGCCGGCCCTTTGATTCTGGTTGGAGATACCATCCATAACTTTGTTGACGGCATTCTGATTGCGGCTGCCTTTATGACCGATATTCATCTGGGTATCGTCACCGCGCTCGCTATCGCCGCACACGAGATTCCCCAGGAGCTGGGCGACTTTGTGATTCTGTTGCACAGCGGCTTCACCCGCCGCAAAGCCCTGTATTTCAACATCCTGTCCAGTCTGGGTACGGTTGTCGGCGCATTGCTGGCCTACTTCACGCTGTCGGATATGCAGCATCTGCTGCCTTATATTCTGGTCATTGCCGCTTCCAGCTTTATCTACGTTGCTGTCGCCGATTTAATTCCGGGTTTGCATACCCGCATCAAACCGCGTGAAACCCTGCAGCAGATCGTGCTGATTGCGCTGGGGGTGGTCTTCATTTTCATCACCCACAGCACGCTGCATTGATTCATGTCTGAAAAACAGATCAACAAGATCCTAGTCATCGGCCCATCATGGGTCGGTGATATGGTGATGGCTCAATCATTATTCAAAGCACTGAAAGCGGACAACCCGCAGGTGCAGATTGATGTGCTGGCGATGGATTGGACGCGGCCATTACTTCAGCGCATGCCTGAAGTCAGTGAGGCGATATCAATGCCGGTGAGTCATGGCGTATTCGGTTGGTCAATGCGCAGACAACTAGGCAAAGTGCTGGCAAAAAACAACTACGACCAGGCCATCGTGCTGCCAAACTCCTGGAAATCGGCCTTGGTCCCCTGGTTTGCCGGCATCCCGGTTCGTACCGGCTGGCGCGGTGAGATGCGTTATGGTCTGCTGAATGATATCCGCAAGCTGGATAAACAAGCTTTGCCGATGATGGTGCAACGCTTTGTGTCGCTGGCTTATCCCGCAGCTCAGTCTCACATCGCTCCCAGCTACCAACCACCATTGATGGAACCTTTCCCGGTCAGTGAAGAAATTAATCCGGTACTCAAACCCGGTCAGAAACGCCTGATTCTCTGCCCAGGTGCTGAGTTCGGTCCGGCCAAACAATGGCCACCGGAATATTACGCCGAAGTCGCCAATACTTTGCTGCAACAAGGCTGGCAGGTTTTAGTTCTGGGCTCCAAAGCCGATCAGACAACCGCTGCCGAGATTGAGAGCGCCATTGCAGCAAATCATCAGTCGCAATTTATCAACCTCAGCGGCCAGACCAAACTCGAACAAGCAATTGATTTATTGGGCACTGCAGACTGGGTGATATCCAACGATTCTGGCCTGATGCACATCGCAGCGGCCCTGCAAAGACCACTTATCGCTATCTATGGTCCTACCTCAACCGCATTCACGCCACCGCTTGCAGACAATGCCCATATTGTGCAGATTGATATTGAATGCAGCCCCTGTTTTGCAAGAGAGTGTCCGCTTGGACATCACAACTGCATGAAAGAATTAGGACCAGGACAGGTCTTATCTTCGGTTATTCCATCAAATTAATGTTTTAAAAGTCATGGATGCATCAATGCCTCATAAACAAGTCACCATTCTTGTTCCAAACTATAAAACGCCTGAAATAACTAAAATCTGTCTTAGGTTACTCAGAAAGCACACCAACCCTAACCTCGCGGACGTAGTTGTAATAGATAACAACTCCCAGGATGAATCACTGGATTATTTACGCCAACTGGACTGGATTAAACTCATTGAGCGAGAATCAATTCAGGGGGAAACTGGCGTTCAGGCTCACTCTAGAGCGCTCGATCTGGCATTGAAAGAAGTGAAAACACCTTTCGTCGTATCCATTCACACCGATACCTTTATAAGACGTGATGACTGGCTGGAAACCTTGCTTGGGCAGTTTGATAATCCTGCAATCGCAGGGATTGGCTCCTGGAAACTGGAACACAAAAGCCGACCCCGCCAAATCGGTATTTCTTTCGAACAATCCTGGAAGTTTGTGCTCAACAAGCTATTTGGCTACAAGAGATACAACCCCAATAGGCTTAATTATGATGCACGTTACCTACGCAGTCATTGTGCCATGTATCGAATGGACGTCATCAATAAACTCGGTACAAATTTCTCGGATGGTGATACCACTGCGGGCAAAGAAATGCACTTCAAAATGTGCGCAGCCCAATACGAAATGAAGTTCTTAAGCTCATCTTTTTTGGGGCAATATCTCATGCATTTAAACCACGCAACATCAGTGCTTAATCCACATCTGAGAAGGTCAGGACAAATTAATCACAAGGAATATAAAAAGATCATGAAACAATTGGACGCGATAGACGCTCATCGGATTCTTTCCGATGACAGCCTCGATAAATAAAACAGCCAACTTAAGTTCACGCGCTGATGATATCACCATGCCAGCAGGTCAACTTTTCGTGAGAAGCAAGCCCATATGAAGTTTAATCACATTCGACTATTTACTGCTCTGTCCAGCCTGCTGTTATCAATCGCTGCCTTTTATTTTGACGATATCATCAATCGTGATGGTGTTATGTATATGGAAATGGTCGAGGCCTACTTGTCAGGCGGCCTTGATGCAATGGCTGACATTTATGATTGGGGATTTTTTACTTTACTTGTTGCATGGCTGAGCAAACTATTTTCATCCCCGATTGAATTTACGGCATCTGCTCTCAACAGCATATTGTTCGTTATTTTTACCGACGCACTGCTCATGGTGAGCCGCCAGCTTCTGC
The DNA here is from genome assembly GCA_014762585.1 of Methylophaga sp. Lineage (GTDB taxonomy): Bacteria > Pseudomonadota > Gammaproteobacteria > Nitrosococcales > Methylophagaceae > Methylophaga. The sequence goes on along the minus strand of JABURN010000040.1, from coordinate 2,017 downwards.
CTAACCTAAGACAAGTCGCTATAGCTGCAGTGTTAATCCTCGCTTTTTTCACTATCAATGATTATCGCGACTTTATAATTCGAGACACCGGCTACTGGGCATTTACTATCCTCGCGCTCTACCATCTGATTCGTTTCCAGAACAATTTCACGCTATCGAGTGCCATAAATTGGCAGCTTGCCATGCTGGCAGCCATCCTTTTCAGGATTGAAGGTGTTGTGCTAATTGGCTTATTACCGCTATTCGTTTTCTACAATCAGACTCTGAAAACAAGCATCAAAAACTGGCTGTCGCTTAATTCTTTGACTATTCCATTGCTTATCATACTATCTGCTCTAGTGGTCAGTCAGGATGGGTGGTTGCAAGCTTTTGGAAAGGTTGATGATTACTTAATCTACCTCAATACCGAGGCTCTTTCGCTAAGAGCCGATCAGAGATTGACAGTATTGGAAGAGAGAGTCTTAAGTCCTTTCGCGGCAGAGTATAGTGAACTGATTCTCTACTCCGGTTTGTTGGTGATGCTTGCCTATAAGCTTCTAGAGGGACTTTCTCTCGGCTATTTGCTGTTACTGGGTATCGCCTGGCGCCAAAACTCCATATTTATCGACATACCTCACCGTCATCTGATTATTTGGTTTTTTACACTTAATCTACTGATATTAGTGGCGTTCGTATTCAGACAGTATTTCATGATATCGCGCTATTGTGTGATGACAGTAATAGGTATGTTTCTGTTAGTTCTGCCCTACCTCACCCGACTGATTGAAGAAACCTGGTTATCACGCCGTCGCTGGTGGCTGGCGTTGTTTACTTTTATAGTACTTGCAGGCTTGATTGATACTTTCCACTCAACCAACTCCAAGGCCTATATCAAAAACACCGCCATCTGGGCTGCACATGAACTACAGGCAGAAGACCGCTTGCTCACAGATGATGAATTTATTCAGTATTATCTGAAACGGGAAAAGACCGACGTCAGTATCAGCTACCGTCCACAAAAACTGGGCAATTACCAAAATTTCGATTATATATTGTTGGTAGAGAAACGGCGTCAGAGGGACTTGGAACCACTTTCAGGCATCCGGCTTGAGCTGGTTCATCAGGAAAAGAACCGAAGAGGCAACCGTGCGAGTGTATACAGGGTAGTAGATGAAGACGGATGAGTCACAGCGAAATGTAGCCAACGTGGCAAGCATGCCCGCCAGGAATCGCTTCGATTTTTTTTGGCAGTTGAATGCGCCATTATTTGAACCGCCCAATACATGTCGCGGTGGATGGAGCGGGGTCAGCCAAATTCAGTTGCAGCTCAATAATGAAAAAATACCTGTTTTTATCAAAAGACAACGTAAACACAGGATTCGCTACTGGCGGCACTTGCTGAAGGGAATCCCCACTTTCGAAAGGGAATATCGCAATATCAAACAATTACGCGCACTGGACATCCCGACTCTGGAGCCCGTATTTTTTGCAAAGCGTAAAGACAAAGCCATCCTTATCACCAAGGCACTGTCTGATTATCAGAGTCTGGATGAGCTGGACTATTCACAATTGAGTTTTCATCAGAGAAGCGCATTAATCTGTTCGATCGCTAGAGTCATCGCTAAGCTTCATGCCCACCACCTTCAGCATAACTGTCTTTATCCAAAGCATATTTTTGTTAAGCAATTGAACAATAAGTCCTGGGATGTTCGACTCATCGATCTCGAAAAACTGCGACACAAACTATTCAAACGTCAGGCTCTCAGCCGTGACCTGTCTTGTCTTTCCCGCCACGCACCCGATAATTGGTCGCAAACTGACCACTTACGTTTCTTTAAAGCCTATCTGGGACAAAACCGTCTTACCCCAGCAGCCAGAATTCTGTGGCAACAGATCGCCGTCAAGGTCGCCAGAAAACGGCGCTAGTCCATCCCTCCCGGCGCTTGCTATACTTGCGCTATTTGATTGCGATTCTCTGATAATAAAATGATTGTTTTAGGCCTGTCTGGCGCCGTGAATCACGACGCATCCGCTGCTT